>DASSPH010000097.1 GCA_035699745.1 Vicinamibacterales bacterium | reverse complement strand
GATCGAGCGCGCATTCCATCGCAAGTACGACGGCTACATGGAGAAGCGCTCGCCGGCGCGGCGGGCGTATTTCGTGTTCGGAAAAAAGGAATCGGCCCGTCGCCGGGCCGATGTCCTTGCGCGAATCGCGCAGCCGTCCGTCGTGTTGAGCGGAACCTGACGCTGCGCTTAGGGGACGACGCTCAACGTCAGCGTTGCTGTGCCGATCCTGCCACCCCCAACACCGTAGACATCCACGCGCACGTTCTTGATGCCGCGGGTGTTGAACGTGTGAGACAGCTGCGGTGACGTCGTCGTAAACGGTCCGGTGCCATCGTCGAAGAACCACTCGAAGCGGTCGATCTGCGCGCCCGACGGGAGACCGGCCACGGTGAACTTGACCGGAGTACTGGCGGTCGGGCTCGACGGGTCCGCTGACAGCGTCACCGGCGCAGAGCCGATCAGGACGGTGGTGGAGAGCGAGCCGCTGTCTCCGGTGTTGTCGACCGCGCGCGCGGTCGCGGTGTAGGTTCCCGGCGCGTTGTAAGCGTGCGTGACGGTCGCCGCCGCGCCGATCGCTCCCAGGTTCGTCGACGTCCCGTCGCCGAAGTCGACCACCACGTTCGAGATATTGGCATTCGCGGTCGGCGTGACGGTGAAAGTGATCGGCACGCCGGCGTTCGCGTTCGTCGGAGACGCCGTGAAGCTCGCCAGCGCGCGCGCATTCACAGTGACCGTGACTTCGCTGCTCTGGACCGTTCCGGCGGTGGCGCGAATCTTCGCCGTCGCGGTGGTGGTGAGCGTGGCCGCCGCCACGCCGTTGGCATCCGTGGTCGCGGTGGACGGCGAGATCGAGCCGCGATCGGTGGAGAACGTCACCGGGACGCCGACAAGCGGGTTGCCCCCCTCATCGGTGACCGACGCGGTGACCTGCACGCTGCCGCCGTTGGCGCCGAGCGACTGCGGCGTCGTCGTCAGGGCCACGGTCTTCACCGCCGCCGTGCCGATGAGCAGCTTCGTCGACGCCGATGCGCCGCCGGAGTAGGCGGTGATCGTCGCCGTGCCGCTGGAGCTGCCGGCAACGAGCCTCACCGTGACCTGACCGTTGTGCGTGCGCGCCTCCGCAGGCTCAATCCGGCCTACCGTCGTCGTAAAGCTGACGAGCGTGCCGTTCTGGACGGGGGTCCCGGCGCCCGTGCGCGAGGTGGACGTCGTCCCGGTTCCGGTCGCGCCCGGCGCGGTGCCGTTTTCGATGACGGTCGCAATGATGTCGACCTGACTGTTCAACGAGACCGTGTTGGTGACCGGGATCAGGGTGATCACACTGCCGGTCGGCGCGAGCAGCGGCACCTTGTCGCACGCCGCCAGCAGCGCGAACGGGAGCACGACACAGGAGAGCAGAGCGATGCCGGCCGAGCGTTGTGATACCATGGATGGCGCTAACAATAATAATCTCATGAGTTTACGGGGTCAAGCGAGGCCTGCGCGGAACTGCTTCGGCGATGAGCGGGGCTACGCCATGGCGGCCCTCCTCGTCGCGCTCGCGGTCATGGCGGTGCTGATGTCCGTCGCCCTCCCGGTGTGGCGGCACGACGCGCAGCGCGAGAAGGAAGAGGAACTCGTCTGGCGCGGGCAGCAGTACGTGCGCGCGATTCGTCTGTTTCAGGCGAAGAACCAAACCCTGCCCACAAGTATCGACATGCTGGTGCAGGGACGTTACCTGCGGAAGAAGTTCAAGGACCCGGTCACCAGCGACGACTTCACGCCGATTCCCGCCGCCGGCGCGATTCCCGGGCAGGGCGGACAGACGCTCGGCGGGCGCGCCGGCGCGCCGGCGACGCCGGCCGGCCGCGGCGGAGCGACCGCGCCGTTCGGGCCAGGCCCGACCAGAACGTCGCCGTTCAGCAGCACCAGCAGCGCCTTCAGTTCGTCGACCGTTCCGGGAGGGATGATCGGCGTCGTCAGCAAGAGCAAGGACGAATCGATCCGCCTGTATCAGGGGCGGAACCACTACAACGAGTGGACGTTCATCTTCGTCAACCAGCAGCCCGGCGGACCCGGCGGGCAGGGCCGCCCCGGCGGCCCGGGCGGGCGCGGCGGCCCGGGTGGACGGGGCGCACCAGGGACGGCGGCGGGTTCGCCGTTCGGCGCGGGTAGTCCCTTCGGCGGCGCCGGCGGGCCGTTTGGAGGCCCGGGCGGACCCGGACGCGGGGTCGGCGGTCCTGGCGGCGGACCCGGCCGCGGCACTGCCACGGTGCCGGGGCGCGGCACGGCCACGGTACCGGGCGGAATCGGGCGCGGCCGCAGCAACCAGTAGCCTCATCGTCCTCTTAGGACGATGCAGTGATGGCGGCAGTTTGCGGTTCAGCGCCCGTCGGCGGCCAGCTTCACGATGGCGTCGTGCAGGCTGCGGCGCACCGGCTGGATCGCGTTGTTGTCGCGCGACGGGTGGACGCGATTGGTGAGCAGCACGGCGTAGAGATCCAGGTCCGGATCGATCCACAGCGACGTTCCCGTGAAACCGGTGTGGCCGATCGCGCGTGCGGTGAACCGGGTGCCGCACGACGAGGTGGGGAGCATCGTGTCCCAGCCGAGCGCGCGCGAGCTGCCGGGGACAGCGGATCGTTTCACGAAGCGCGCGAAGGTCGCGGGCCGCGCGAACGTGCCGGCGCCGCGCAGTCCGTTCAACACCTGGCGCGCGAACGATCCCACGGACGCCGCGGTGCCGAACATCCCGGCGTGTCCGGCGACGCCCCCCAGCGCCCACGCGTTCTCGTCGTGCACTTCACCCTGGATCAGCCGTCCGCGCCAGAGATCGAGCTCCGTGGGCGCGGTGCGATCCTTCCAGCTTCGCGGGGGATTGAACACGATGTGATCGGCAATCGACTGCCGATCGAGCGTGAAGCCGACGTCATCGAGGATGAAGCCGAGCAGGATGAACCCGAGGTCCGAATAGATCGACCGCGTGCGCGGTGCGTATTCCAGCGGCAGCGTGCAGATGGCGCGCTGGAACTCGGCGCGCCCGTGATGGTCGCGGAAGAACGGCAGGTACGCGGTGAGACCGGAGGCGTGCTCCAGCAGGTCGGCGATCGTCACCACGTCACGATCCGTCCCGCGCCATTCGGGCAGACGATCCGCGACGCGCGTTTCGAGCGTCAGGGCACCCGCTTCCACCGCCTCCATCGCCCGCGACGTCGTCGCGATGACCTTGGTGAGCGAGGCGAGGTCGTACACGGTGTCGGCGGTGACTGGCGGCGCGTCTTCCGCGTAGGTGAGGCGTCCGAAGGCGCCGCTCCACAGCACGCCGTCGTGTCTGCCGGCTTCGACCGAGGCGCCCGGAAAGGCGCGGGCGGCGATCGCCTTCTCGAGGAGCGAGGCCGCGTCTAGCGTGACGAGCTGCCCGTGGCCTTGGCGGCGAATGCGGCGCGGCTGACGGTGCCGAGATAGTCAGGCGCCGGCGGTTTCGGACCGGTCAGACTGTCGTAGGAGAACAGCACGAAGCCGGCGGCCCCGAGCTTGCGCGCCGCCTGGATGTTTTCGATGGTCTGCGCCGGCGTCAGCCGATACGCGCCGATGCCGGCCCACACGGCGCGGCCGCCGGCGATCTCGCGCGCCGCCGCGATCTGTTCGGCGAAGCGCGCCGGCTCCTGCGTGTACGCCATGGGCGCGACCGCGTCGACCAGCCGGGATTCCAGCCAGCCGCGCCAGTCCTGCATCCGTTCGTCGAACGCGTCCTGCGAGTCGGGAAAGACCGCCGAGCTGATCGTGATGCCGGGCCGTGCGGCGGTGACGGCCTGCCGTACCCGCGCGACGAGCGCGGTCATCCGCTGGCGGCGGAACGCCTTCCATTCGGCGGGGAAGCGATCCGGATACGCGAAGAGATCGGTTTCCTCCTCGAGGTCGAGCGCGCGCCGCGCCTCCGCGGCGATCCGCGGACGGAGGTCGGCGCGGAACGCCGCGATCGCGAAGCGGCTGTAGTCGAACTGCGGGTTCGGGTAGCGGGCGTAATCGAGGTGGACGCCGTCGAGATCGTAGCGGCGCGCGACGTCGGCGACGACGCGTGCGGCGTACGCGGCGGCGTCGGGCTGCAGCGGCGTGGCGAAGAGGCCCTCGACGGTCTCCAGCTCGGCGCGCGTCCAGCGCGCGATTTTGCCGACGTATGCCGGGTTGCGCGGATCGAGCCGGGCGACGTCCTGCGCGATCGCGCGCGGCACCATCAGCCACTCGGGATGCCGGTAGATGAGATGGTCCGGGGACGCCGGCAGCTCCACCGCGCTCGACACCAGGTTCAGGCTGACCCAGGCGTGCACGCGGATGCCGCGGGGGCGGGCCTCGGCGAGGACGACGGCGAGCGGATCGAAGGCGGCGGGCTGGCGCGCGAGGTCGGCGGCGCGCGGCTCGATCGTGCTCGCATAGTAGGCGTCGGCGCGTCCGCGAACCTGCACCAGCAGCGTGTTGAATCCCTGCTGATGCGCCGTCGCGACCAGCGTCGCAATCGCGTTCGCGCTGGTCAGCGACGAACGCGTGACCCACAGCGCGCGGACTTCGGCCGCCGCGTCGTCGCCGGGCGCAGCGAAGGTGCGAACCGCCGGCGCCGGCCCCGCCATCCACACCCCGACCGTGACTGCCAGCGCGATCGCCGCGCGCCGGAGCCTGGCCATCCCGTCGCCTGCGTGCATATGCAAACGACTGAATTTACCATGTCTGGAGCCCGCCACACGTTGACACGCGGTTCACGGGGAACTATCGTGCGGGATTCGCAGGAGCATTCATGACTCTCAGCAGGTTCGTCTGCGCGGCGCTGCTGCTGGCGCTGGCGCGCCCGGCCGCGGCGCAAACCGTCACGGGAACGATTCAGGGCACCGTCACCGACACCAGCGGCGCCGTGCTGCCCGGCGTCACCATCACGCTGACCCAGGTGGAGACCGGCACCGAGCGCGCGATCATCACCAACGGCGAAGGCATCTACAACGCGCCGTTCCTGCAAATCGGCCGTTACACCGTCAAGGCGGAGCTTCCCGGGTTCGGCACCGTCGTCCGCCAGAACATCGACGTGCGGCTGAACGACACGCGGGTCGTCGACATCGCGCTGAATCCGACGGTGACGCAGGAAGTCACGGTCACGGCCGAGGTCCCGAGAGTGAACCTGACCAACGCGGAGGTGAAGGGCTCGCTCACCGCCGAACAGATCATGGACAAGCCGTCGCTGAGCGCGAGCAGCTTCCTCGGCCTGGCGGAGACCTTCACCGGGTTCCAGGACAATCCCACCGGCGGGCAGAACAACCCGACCGCGTCGTCGGGCTCGTCGATCAACTTCAATGGCACCGGCACCCGCGGCGCGACCTTCCAGATCAACGGCGTCAACAACGACGACTCGTCCGAGAACCAGCACCGCCAGGGGGCGGCGCTGTCGACGATCCTCGAATTCCAGGTGCTCAAGAACGGCTACTCCGCGGAGTTCGGCCGCGGCGACGGCTCGGTGGTCCTGGTGCAGACGAAGTCGGGCACCAACGACTATCACGGCGATCTGTACCTGTATCAGCAGAACGGCGCGTGGAACGCCAAGTCCTTCTTCGCCCAGGCGGCGCCCAAGCCGGTGCGGCATCGCTCCGAGTACGGCTTCACGCTCGGCGGCCCGGTGGTCCGCAAGCGGCTGTTCGGGTTCGGCAACGTCGATCGCACCAGGAACGACGGCGAGAACCCCTACATCCGCGACTTCTTCACGCCCGCCGAACTGGCGGCGCCGCGGCTCACGCGCGGCAACGACACGCCGGAGAATCGTGCGTGGATCGAGGCGTTCCTCGCCCGGTTCCCGCGGTCGCTGGTGAACAACGATTCGCGCAGCCCGCGCACGTTCGCCGGTGTGGCGGGGTTCGATTTCCCTGACGAGGACGCGTCGGCGCGGCTGGACTGGAGCGCCGGCCGCAACAGCACGCTGACCGGCCGCTACCAGTGGACGCGGCAGATCCGCGATCCCCAGGACGTCATCGCCGGCGAGCAGGCGTATCAGAAGAACCGGCAGCAGAACCTGGGCATCACCTGGACGCGCGTGCTGACGTCGAGCATCGTCGGCGAGGCGCGGTACGGGCTCGGGCTGCGTTCGACCAACGTCGACATCGCCGACGGCAACGACACGCCGATCGTCCGTTTCACCGCGAGCCCGGTCTCCGGATCGATCGTCGGCAACGCCGGCAATTTTCCGATCCACCGCGACCAGCGGGATCACCAGTTCGTCTACAACCTGTCGGTGCAGGCGTTCCGCACGCATACGCTCAAGCTCGGCACCGACATCCGGCGTCAGGCGCTCGACGATCTCGCCGACAACAACTCGCGGGGATTCTGGACGTTCAACGCGAGCTGCGGCGGCGTCACCTACCCCTCGCCCTATGCGGCGCTGCTCGACGGCTGCGTGAATTCGTTCGTCAAGGCGTACGGTCCGTTCTTCCTCGAGAACCGGCAGAACGAGGCGAACGTCTACGTGCAGGACGACTGGCAGATCGGCCGGTCGCTGAAGCTGAACCTCGGCCTGCGCTACGAGTACGTCGAGGCCCCGCGGGAGGTCGAGAACCGCGTCGATTACATCTTCAAGGCGGACGACAACAACCTCGAGCCCCGGCTCGGCTTCGCGTATGCGCCGACCTGGGACCACGGCGTGCTCGGCGCGCTCTCGGGCGGCGCCGGCAACTTCTCGATCCGCGGCGGCTGGGGCATCTACGACGGGCGGCTGTTCCAGTCGATCTTCTCGCAGAGCGGCGCCAACATCCGGTTCAATCCGCCGAACGCGATCAGCCGCACGTTCAACGCCCAGCCGAACATCCTGAACGTCTCGGATCCGTCGCTGGGGTTCGTGTTCGTGCCGGGGCCGCAGACCGGCCGCGTCTCGCTGACCCTGCCGGATCCGGATCTCGAGATGCCCTCGACGACCAAGTGGAACATCGGCTTCGATCGCGCGATGCCCTGGAACTCGACGCTGCGGGTGCAGTATCAGGGCAACCACAACGACAAGCGGCTCCGCTACGCGCAGGGCAACCTGCCGCGGTCGCCCCTCGACGGGCCGATCACCGTGGTGGATCACCCGAACAATGCCCCCACCGGCAGCCTGCCCGACGTGCGGGGCAAGGTCATCGATCGCATTGCCGCCGACGCGCTGTGCGCCGGGACCGGGTTCTTCGGGCTGGCGACGACGGCGGCGTGTCCCAACCCGGTCCCGATCGCGGACAACGAAATCAGCGTGCGCGTGCCGAGGACGAACGAGCGGCGCCCCGATCCCCGCTACACGACCAACCTGCTGATCAGCAACGACGCGGAGAGCTGGTACGACGGCGTCGAGTTCGAATGGGACAAGCGCTTCTCGCACGGCGTGCAGTTCCAGGCGGCTTACACCTTCAGCAAGAGCACGGACACGACGTCCGAGGCGACGTTCGTCGGCGCCGGCGACACCAATCAGACCGGGCCGAACCGGCAGTTCGCGAAGGGGCTGGCGCGGTATCACACGCCGCATCGCTTCACCCTGAACGGCAGCTGGCGGATGCCGTTCTTCGCCGATCGCCGCGATCTCGCCGGCCAGCTGCTCGGCGGCTGGCAGCTGTCGGGGGTGGCGCGCCTCGCGTCCGGCACGCCGTTCAGCGTCGTCGATACCTCGCTCACGCTCGACACCGACTTCGACGGGTTCAACGAGTCGAGCCGCCCGGTCATCGTCGATCGATCGGTCATCGGCGCGCACGTGACGGACCCTGATACGGCGACGCAGATCCTGCCGCGCGGCGCGTTCCGCAGCCTCACCGTGTTCGACACCTACGACGACATCTCGCCGCGCAACGGCTTCTACACCCCGGGCACGAAGAACGTCGATCTGGCGCTGGCCAAGGTCTTCCCCATGCCGTGGCAGGGCCAGACGATGTCCGTGCGCATCGAGGCCTTCAACGCGTTCAACACCGTGAAGTTCGGCTTCCCGGTCAACGACATCGCGAACAACAACTTCGGCCGGCTGATCAGCGGCGCCACCAGCTACGCGCCGCGAACCCTGCAGCTCGTGCTGCGCTACCGGTACTAGGGACTCGATTGCACGTTCTGGGCATAGACGCCGGCGGCACCAAGACGGTGTGCCAGTTGGCGGACGAGCACGGCGAAGTGCTCGCGGAAGCGCGGCGCGGCGGCGCCAACCTGCAGGCGGCCGGCGAGCTCGAGGTCGAGAAGGTCCTCCACGACGTCATGGAGGATGCGCTCGGCGACGCCGACATCCGTCCGGCGGCCATCTGTCTCGGCATCGCCGGCGTCGATCGTCCGGACGACGCGCGGGTGATGGAGCAGATCATGCGGCGCATCGGCTACAAGGCGCGCATGCTGATCGTCAACGACGCGCTGGTGGCGCTCGAGGCGGGCGCGCCGGGCAAGCCGGGGGTGGTGCTCGTCGCCGGCACCGGATCGATCGCGTACGGCCGCAACGCGCAGAACCAGTCGGCGCGGGCCGGCGGGTGGGGCTACGTCCTCGGCGACGAGGGCAGCGGCTACTGGATCGGCCGCGCCGCGCTCCGCGCGGTGCTGCGCGAAGCCGACCGCCGCGGGCCGGCGACGCAGCTGACCGGGCTGCTCCTGCACTACTACGGCGTCGCCCGCGCGCAGGACCTGATCGCGCAGGTGTATCACGGCGCGCTGCGCCCGGCGGCGATTGCCTCGCTCGCGCAGTGCGTGCAGGGCGCGTTCAACAACGGCGACGAAGTCGCGATTCACATTCTCCGCAGCGCCGCCGACCAGCTCGAATCGTCCGCGGTGTCGGTGGCGCGGCGGCTGGAGCTGATCGGGACCGAGTTTCCGATCGTGCTGGCGGGCGGGATCTTCCGCGCCGTCCCGTGGCTCGACGAGGAGCTGCGGCGGCGGCTGCCGCTGGCCGCGCCGCGCGCCGTCCCCGGCCTGCTGACCGAGGAGCCCGCCACCGGCGCCGTGCGCCTCGCGCTGGCGCACCTGCGCGGCGAGTACCCCGTCCCGGTCTACAAGACCGAGTGACCCCGAGGCCGATCGCCGAATGCCGAAAGTAACGACGTTCCACGACGAGCGCGTCCTCGCCCGAACCCTCGCCGCGCAGATCGTGGAGGCGCTCGCCGCGAAGCCGGATCTGGTGCTGGGACTGCCGACCGGACGCACGCCCGTCCGCCTCTATCACGAGCTCGGGGCGATGCACGCCAAAGGGCAGGCGGACTTCTCGCGCGTCACCACCTTCAACCTCGACGAGTTCCTCGGCGTGCCGCCGGAGCATCCCGGCAGCTATCGCTCGTTCATGCACGAGCACCTGTTCTCGCGGGTGAACATCCCCGCGAGCCGGATCAATCTGCTGAACGGCATCGCGCCGGACCCGCTCGCCGAGTGCATCCGCTACGAGCGCGCCATCGCCGCGGCGGGCGGCATCGATCTCCAGCTGCTCGGCATCGGCACCAACGGGCACATCGGCTTCAACGAACCCGCGCGCGAGCTGACCGGGCCGACGCACCGCGTCGTGCTCAAGGCCTCGACCCGGCACAGCAACGCCGCCCTGTTCGGCGGCAACGAAGACGACGTTCCGCGGGAAGCGTTGTCGATGGGCATGGCCACGATCCTGCGCGCGCGCCGGATCATCCTGCTGGCGACGGGCAAGTCCAAGGCCGCCTGTATCGAGCGCGCCGTGCACGGCCCGATCACCACGCGCATGCCGGCGTCGTTCCTGCAGCTCCATCGCGACGTCGAGCTGATGCTCGACGACGCGGCCGCCGGACAGCTGTCGCGAAGCGCCACGGATCACATCCCGAACGCATCCCTGATCCCTGATCCCTGATCCCTGATCCGTGATCCCTGATCCGTGAGATCCGTGGCTGGCTTCGGGATGCGTGATGGCCGCGAAATCCCTGGCGTCAGATCCCGAGCAGCTGCCGCAGCCGCGGCTCGATGTCTTCGCCGATCGCGTCGCGCACCAGATTGTCGTTCTCGCGCAGGCGCTTCATCGCCTGCGGCAGCGTCAGCCCGGATTTCTGCATCACGATCGCCGCCTTCACGTTCCAGCGCGCGCGCTTGAGCAGCGCTTCGGCGGCGTCGGGATCGAGGCCGGTGACCACGCCCAGGATGCGCTTGGCGCGATCCTTCAGCTTCTCCGAGCCGGTGCGGACGTCGACCATCAGATTGCCGTAGGTCTTGCCCCACTTGATCATCGACACGGTGGTCAGCATGTTCAGGACCAGCTTGGTCGCCGTGCCCGCCTTCAGCCGGGTCGAACCGGCGATGATCTCGGGGCCGACGGCCGGCGCGATGATCAGGTCGACGAAGTTCTGCAGCTCCGACCCGGGCCAGCAGGTGACGAAGATGATCTTCGCCCCGGCCTTGCGCGCCCGCGTCAGTCCGCCGCGCACGAACGGAGTGATGCCGCTCGCCGAGACGCCGATGACGACGTCGCGGTTGGTGAGGCGAAGCCGGCCGATGCTGCGCCCCCCTTCCTCGTAGTTGTCCTCGACCCCTTCCTTGGCCTGGAACACCGCCCCCTGGCCGCCCGCCATGATCGCCTGCACCAGCCGCGGCGCGGTGCCGAAGGTCGGCGGCATCTCGGCGGATTCCACCACGCCCAGGCGGCCGCTCGTCCCCGCGCCGATCAGGATCACGCGCCCGCCTTTGCGCAGGGCCTTGGTGATGATCTCGATGCCGTGGGCGATCCGTTCCTTTTCCTTGTGCACCGCGGCGATGACCTTGCGATCCTCGTTGATGATCAAATCGAGGATCTCGCGCACCGGCGCTTTATCGATCGCGAGTGTAGCGGGATTGATCTGTTCGGTCGGGAGCGACTGCCACTTGGATTGCGTCGTGGGCACGGGCAATCGCTAGTATAAACTCAGCCGAGATGGAAGCTGACATCTCGCGCGAGACAATCGCCGAGGTGGCCGAGCGGCTCGAGCGGGAGCTGGCGAAAGCCATCGTCGGCCAGCAACGCGTCATCAGGGAGATTCTGATCGCCTTCCTGGCCGGCGGCCACTGCCTGCTCCGCGGCGTGCCCGGCCTCGCCAAGACGCTGCTGATCAAGACCCTGGCCGATGCCGTGCATCTCCGCTTCAACCGCATCCAGTTCACCCCGGACCTGATGCCGTCCGACATCCTCGGCGCCGAGGTGATCGAGGAGGATCGCAGCAGCGGCAAGCGCGTCATCCGCTTCATCCGCGGCCCGATCTTCTCGAACATCATCCTCGCCGACGAGATCAACCGCACGCCGCCGAAGACGCAGGCGGCGCTGCTCGAGGCGATGCAGGAGTACCAGGTGACGGTCAGCGGCGTCCGCTACGACCTCGAGCGGCCGCTGTTCGTGCTGGCGACACAGAATCCGATCGAGCAGGAGGGCACCTATCCGCTTCCCGAGGCGCAGCTCGACCGCTTCATGTTCAACGTCGTCATCGAGTATCCCACCGCTGAGGAAGAGCGCCGCATCCTGGCGATGACCACCGGCTCGAGCGAGCCGCGCATCGGCGTGGTGGCGAGCGGCGGCGAGATCGAGCGGCTGCACGGCCTGGTCCGCGACGTGCCCGCCGCGGACAACATCGTCGACTTCGCGGCGCGCCTCGTCCGCGCGACGCGGCCGGCCGGCGAAGAAGCGCCCGACTTCGTCCGCAAGTGGGTGCGCTGGGGCGCCGGACCGCGCGCCGGCCAGGCCCTGCTGCTCGGCGCCAAGGCGCGCGCCCTGCTCGAGGGACGCACGGTGGCCGATTTCGAGGACGTCCGCGCCGTCGCGCTGCCGGTCCTGCGTCACCGCGTGCTCGTCAACTTCCAGGCGGAAGCCGACGGCATCGACGCCGACGAGATCGTCCGCCGGCTGCTCGACCTCCGTCAGTGAACGGTCCGCTCGACCCGGCGGCGCTGGCGGCGATCGGCGACCTGGAGCTGGTCTCGAAGCGCATCGTCGACGGCACGATCTCGGGCCTGCATCGCAGTCCGTTTCACGGCTACAGCGCGGAGTTCAGCCAGTACCGCCACTACCGGCCCGGCGACGATCTGAAATACATCGACTGGAAGCTGTTCGCCCGCACCGATCGCCTGTACACGAAGCAGTTCCGCGAGACGACGAACCTGGTCTGCCAGATCGCGCTCGACGTCAGCGCGTCCATGGGCTACGCGGCAGCCGGCGGAGTCACCAAACTGGACTACGCGCGGCTGCTCGCGTCCGCGCTCGCCTATCTGATTTCCCGGCAGGGGGACGCCGTTGGACTCGTCACCTACGCCGATGACCTGCGACAGTACCTGCCGAGCCGCGGCGGTCAGGCGCACCTGCACAGTCTGCTGCTCGCGCTCGGCCGATCCACGGCCGGCGGCGGGACCAACAGCGCGCCGGCGCTCGCCCGGACGATCGACCTGCTGAAGCGCCGCGGACTCCTCGTCGTGATCTCGGATCTGTACGACGAGCGGCCGGACGTCGAGCGCGCGCTGATGCGCGCCTCGCACATCGGCCACGACGTCATCGTGTTCCACGTCCTGACGCGCGACGAGGTGGCGCTGCCGTTCCGCGACGACGTGCAGGTCGAGGATCCGGAGACGGGCCGGATCGTGCTGTCGAACGGCCGGGCGGCCGCGACGGCGTATCGCGAAGCGATCAGCGGCTTTCTCGAGCGCTGGCGGACGCGCGCGGCGACCTACGGCGTCGACTACGTCCGGCTGTTCACCGATCAGCCGCTGGACACCGGGCTGCGCGCGTACCTGCGCCGCCGGGCCGGAGCCGCGGCGTGATCGAGTTGCTCGCGCCGTGGGCCGCAGCCGGAGCGATCCTGCTGGCCGGTCCGCTGCTCGTCCACATGCTGCTGCGCCGCAACGCGCGGCGCCTGATCTTTCCGGCGGCGCATTTCCTGCCGGCGACGCGGGCCGCGGCCGTGCGGCTCCGCCGCCCGTCCGACGTCGGGCTGCTCGTGCTGCGGATGGCGATCGCCGGAGCGGCGATCGCCGCGGCGCTCCAACCGATCGTCATCACGCCGCAGCGGGTGTCGCGGTGGAACGCACGGGTGATTCGCGCGGTGGTGGTGGACACGAGCGCCAGCGCCGCCGCCGGCGGCGACGGCGCGCGGCTGGCGGAGCAGGAACTGACGTCCTTTCGCGCCCAGCGATTCGACGGAACGGACCTTCGGGACGGCCTCGCGCGCGCCGCCGCGTGGCTGGCAGCGGCGCCGCCCGGGCGCCGCGAAGTCGTCATCCTTTCCGATTTCCAGCAGGGGGCGCTCGAACGCGAGGACCTGCGCGTGCTGCCTGCCGGCGCCGGCGTGAGAACGATTCGCGTGCACGGGCCGCCGCGAGGCGGGGCGTCGCCGCTGCCGCAGGTCTCGGGATTCCGCGACGCGGTGTGGCGGCCGTCGGTGAACGTCGACGCACGCGGCACCGGCGTCACGTGGACGAAGACGGCTGACGGATCGCGGGCGGCCTGGCTGACGACGGCGGAAGCAGAGGCTGAACGGGACGCGGCGTCGCGCGCCGTGTATGCGGCGACCGCCGCCGGCGTCGCGGCGGGCGACGACACGCACCGCGTACGGATTCGGTTCGCCGGCGCGCCGCCGGATGCCGCGTCCAGGAGCGAGGTGCGGACGCCGTGGATGGTGAATGCCGCCCTCGCGCTCCGCCGCAGCGGGCTGCTGCGGGACGCAGACGCCGCCATCCAGACCGCGGAGCAGGCGGGCGCGCTGGTGGTCGAGACGAACGTCCGCGCCGCGTCCCTGGCGGCCCCCGCCGTCGTGCGGGCCGTCGTCTTGGCGGTGCGGCCGCCAGCGATCGCCGATCGCGAGGCCGAAGTGCTCACGGTGCCGGACGCGGAGCTGGCGTCGTGGCGGCGCGATGCGGCGCCGCTCGCGATGACGACGTATCGCCCGTCCGGGCAGGCGGACGGGGATTCGGACGCCCGGTGGTTCTGGGGGATCGCGCTGGCGCTCCTGGGCGTCGAGACGTGGCTGCGGCGCAGGGATGCCGGCGCCGCCGAACGGCAGGTGCGCGATGCCGCCTGAGAGTCTTCACGGGAGCGGCGCGACGTTCGCCGCGGTGCTGGAGCGCGCGCGGGCGCGGATGCGGCTGCAGCACGTGCTGCGCGCCGGCGCGATCGCGTCGGGCGCCGCTGCGGCTGCAGCCCTGACCCTGCTGCTGACGGGCGCCCCGGGAGTGTGGCGCGCCGGGCTGACCCTCGTGGCGTTCACCGCATCCGCGTGGGCGTCGATGCACTCGACGCGCCGCGCGCGGACGCGTGGACGCGCGGCCGCCGCGATCGAGCGGGCGGACCGGTCGCTGCGCAATCTCGCCGTCACGGCGGCACAGTTGCTCGACTCGTCCGACGGGGTCCGGCCGTACATGCGCGAGCGCGTACTGCGCGAGGCGTCGGCGCGGACGGCCGGTGTCGATCTCCGCCGCGGCGTGCCGATCGCGCGAGACGCCGCCGCGCTCGCCGCCGCGGTCCTCGCGGCGGTCGCCGTCATGTTCGTGCGGCTGCCGGCGATCTCCGGTGCGCCACCGTCCGCCTCGCGCCCGACGAACGCTGTGGCTGACGCCGGCGCGGCCGATCTGATCGTCGAATTGACGCCGGCGCCCTACACCGGACGGCCCGCCTCGCGCCTGGTGAATCCCGCGGCGTTGGACGTGCTCGGCGGGACCGAGGCGCTCGTCCGCGCGCCAGGCGGCGCTGCCGCGCGCATTCGCCTCAATGGGACGACGGTGCCGGTCCGCGCGGACGGATCGGCACGCGTGACCTTCACCGAGAGCGGCTATCTCGCCGTCGACAGCGGCGCCGGGCATCGTCTCGTCCCCTTGACGGTGACGCCGGACGCCGCGCCTGCCGTACGAATCACCGCGCCCGCGAAGGACCTGCGCGTCCCCTCCGGCGCGGCGACGATCCCGATTGCCGCCGGCGCAGACGACGACCTCGGTCTGGCATCGTTCGATCTGCGCTACACCGTCGTCTCGGGCAGCGGCGAGCAGTTCACGTTCACGGAGGGGACGCTGCCCGCCGTGGTGCAGCGCGGCAGCGGCCGTTCGTGGCAGCTGCGGGCGACGTTGTCGCTCGGAACGCTGAAGCTCGAGCCGGGCGACGCATTGATTTATCGCGCCGTGGCGGCCGATCGCCGTCCCGGCGGCGCCGGCGTCGCCGCGTCGGATACGTTCTTCGTGGAAATCGCCGGGCCCGGCGACGTTCCGCTCGAAGGCGTCGAGATGCCTCCCGACAAGGAGCGGTACGCGATGAGCCAGGCGATGATCGTGCTCAAGCTGGAGCGGCTCCAGGCGCGCGAGCCGTCGCTGAAGCCGGAGGCGCTGGCCGAGGACGCGGGCAACATCGCCGCCGAGCAGCGCGCCGTCCGCGCCAACTTCGTCTTCCTGCTCGGCGGGGAAGTCGAGGACGAGGAACAGGAAGCGGAGCACTCGCACGAGATCTCCGAAGGACGGTTCGCCAATCAGGCGCGCAAGGAGATCGTGGCCGCCACGGTGCTGATGAGCCATGTCGAGCGGGCGCTGGCGGCGGCGTCGACCCGCGCCGCGCTGCCGCCGGCGCGCGCCGCGCTCGAGGCGCTGCAGCGCGCCTTCGGCAACAGCCGCTATCTGCTTCGCGCCCTGCCATCGCGCGTCCGCCTCGATCCGGCACGGCGCCTGAGCGGCGACGTCTCGACAGCGGCGGACTGGGATCGCGCGCTCGCGCCGCCGGCGCCCGATCCGGTCACCGAGTCAGCGCGCGCCGCCCTGGCGGAGCTGGTGGCGGTCAGCACCGCCCTCGATCTCCGGGAGCAACCGAAGACGCTCGGCGACAGGCTGCGCGGCCTCGGCGAGCGGGTGCTGACCGCGGCGGCGCGCGCTCCCGAGCTGCAGCCTGCCGCACAGGAAATCGCGGCCGCGCAAACCGCGCTTGCCTCCGGGCGGATCGATGCCGCGCGCGACGCACTCCGCCGCGCCGGCGCGCCGCTCGCAAAACGCGCGCAGCACGGACGCATCGACGCCGCCGGCGTCCCACGCGAGCCGGCGCGGCTTGCCGGCGCCGCCGCGCTCGGCCGCGGAGGGGCGCGATGATCGCCGCCGCCCGGTGGACCGCGATCGCGATCGCCGCGGCTGCCGTGTTGGACCCGCGAGTCCCGGTGCCGCGCTCAGAACGGCCTGTCGTTCGCGTAGTCTCGACGGACGCGCAGGATGCGACGCCGATCGCGAGCGCTCTGACGCAGGCCGGCTTTGCCGTCGATGCCGCCCGGCCGGAGGCCGCGACGGTGCTCGTGGGCAGCGAGATGCGCGGATCGATCCCCGCCGCAGCGGCCGGGCGGACGACGCTGTGGGCGCTCGATACTTCGCCGCCGGCGCCGAACGTGGCGATTGCGCGCGCGTCGGTGCCGGACGTCCGGCTGCCCGGTCAGGCGGCGGAAGTGCGGGTCGAGGTCCGGGGGAACGGCGTCACCGGCCAGACCACCGAACTGGTGCTGGAACACGCGGGAATCCCCGTGGCCGCGGCGCAGCACCAGTGGACGGCCGGCGAGCCGCGCTGGACGGCGACGCTCCGCTATCTGCCGCCGAACGTGTCGGCGGCATCGCTCCGGGTCCGCGCGAGCACGGCCGCCGGCGAGAGCCGCGCGGACGACAACGCCGCCGACGTCGCGGTGCCGGCGGCGCGGGGACCAATCCGGGTGCTGATGGTCGAAGCGTCGGTCACGTGGCCGGCGGTATTCGTCCGCCGCGCGCTGGAGGGGGAGCCGTCGATCGCCGTGTCGTCGCTTCAGCGCGCCGCCAGGACGGTGGCGACACGCGCCGGCGATCCGCCGGCCGTGCTCACGCGCGCCACGCTGGCGCGGTTCGAGACCGTCGTGATCGGCGGGCCCGACCAACTTCGCCCTGCCGATCTGGACGCCCTGCGCTGGTTCGTCGAGCGCCGCGGCGGCGTCGCGGTCTTCGTGCCCGATCGCCCGCCGGCGGGGCGCTACCTCGATCTCGTGGGTGTCTCCGCGTTCACCTCGCGGGCGCTGGACGCGGCGGCGCCGCTCGGCGGTGCGGCGCTGCACGCCTCCGAGCTGGCGATACCGGTGGAGTTGCCGCCGGCCGCGGCCGTGCTCGCGTCTGCCGACAAGGCGCCGGTGGTGTTCGCCGCCCGGCGCGGCGCGGGCGCGATCGTGTTCTCCGGCGCGCTCGACGCGTGGCGTCAGCGCGGTGAGGGATTCACCGAGTTCTGGCGCGGCCTGCTCCTGGCCAACGCGGCCACCGTGCCCGCCGCGCTCGATGTGTCGGTGGAGCCGGCGATCGTTCGCCCCGGCGAGCGCACCGCGGTCGTGGCCCGGGTGCGTGACATTCCGGAAGGGCAGGCGATCTCGCTGCCGCCGCTCACCGCGCGCGCGGTCTCCCCGGATGCACGCGTGGACGAGCCGATCCGGCTGTGGCCGACATCCGAGCCGGGCGTGTACGAAGGGGAGTGGCGCGCCCGCGGCGCCGGCGCCTACGGCGTGACCGTTTCGAGCGGCGATGCGCGCGGCGACGCGGCGGTGACCGTCGCGCCGGCGGTGCTCCACGCGTCGTCGGCGGAACCGGGCGCGCTCGCGCTCGCAACGACGGCGACGGGCGGCCGGGTGTTCGCCGCCGCCGACGTGCGGGGACTGATCGACGCCATGCGGGAGGCGCATCCGCCGCGCCGCATCGTCCGTCCGGCGCACCCGATGCGTTCCCCCTGGTGGATGGTCCCGTTTGCCGGACTGCTGTGCGCCGAGTGGGCGGTACGCCGGAAGCGCGGTCTGCCGTGACCACCAGCAACGACGAGATCGACGGCTACGTCGGCTACCTGCGCGACGTGCGGCGCATGTCGCCGAACACGCTGAGCAGCTACGCGCGCGATCTGCGCGCGCTCGACGAGTTCGCCGTGGCGCAGAACAAACCGGTCACCGCGCTCGACCGGCGCGATCTCGAGGCGTTCGCCCGCCGCCTGATGACCGCCGGGCTCGCGCCGCGATCCGTCGCGCGGACGATCGCCTGCGTGCGCGGCTTCTACAAGTTCCTGCTGGCCGAGAAGAAGCTCGAGGCGGATCCCGCGGAGGACCTCCGCGCGCCGCGGGCCTGGCCGGCGCTGCCCAAGTACCTGGATCTGGAGGAGGTCGATCGCCTCCTGCAGCAGCCGGATGTCTCGACGCCGCGCGGCATCCGCGACAAGGCGCTGATCGAGCTGCTCTATGCCACCGGGCTGCGGGTGACCGAACTGCTGTCGCTCAAGGCCGGCGACATCAGCCTGGACGCCGGCTACCTGACGTGCATCGGCAAGGGGGACAAGGAGCGCATCGTGCCGCTCGGGGATTCCGCCGCCGGCTGGATCCGCCGCTACGCCGGCGAGGCGCGTCCGGCGCTGCTCAAGGGGCGCAAGACCAAATGGCTGTTCGTGAACGCCAGGGGGGGCGGCCAGCTGTCGCGCGTGGGGTTCTGGAAACTGCTGAAGGACTACGGCATCAAGGCGGGGGTGTCGCGCGAGATCAGTCCCCACGTGCTCCGACACTCGTTTGCGACGCACCTGCTCGAGCGCGGCGCGGACCTGCGCGCCATCCAGATGATGCTGGGACACGCCGACCTGTCGACGACCCAGATCTATACGCACGTCCTGGAAGCGCGCCTGCGCACGGTCTACGACAAGTTCCACCCCCGCCGGTGATTGTGGTACAGTTCGAAGGTTCTGCCATCATGCAAGGAGCTCGATTCGCACATGAGCCGTAACGGCCGCTACCTGTTTACCTCGGAATCGGTGACCGAAGGACATCCCGACAAGATCGCCGACCAGATTTCCGACTCCATTCTCGACGCCATTCTCGCGCAGGACCCGGTGGGGCGCGTCGCCTGCGAGACGCTCGTCACCACCGGCCTCGCCATCGTCGCCGGCGAGATCACCACGAGCTGTTACGTGGATTTCCCGAGCATCGTCCGCGACACCATCAGGGACGTCGGCTACACCCGCGGCAAGTTCGGCTTCGACTCCGAGACGTGCGCCGTGCTCTCGTCGATTCACGGCCAGTCCCCCGACATCGCCCAGGGCGTCGATCCGGGCGGCGCCGGCGACCAGGGACTCATGTTCGGCTATGCCTGCACCGAGACGCCCGAACTGATGCCGATGCCGATCATGCTCGCGCACAAGCTGGTCCGCGGGCTGTCCGAGCGGCGGCGCGATCATTCGATGGATTACCTGCGGCCCGACGGCAAGTCACAGGTGTCGATCGAGTACGACCACGGCCGTCCCGTGCGCGTCGACACCATCGTGGTGTCGACGCAGCACAGCCCGACGGTCACCAACGAGACGCTGCGCGAGGACATCACCGAGAAGATCGTCAGCAAGGTGATCCCCAAGGAGATGATGGACGCGAAGACGCGCGTGCTCATCAATCCGACCGGCCGGTTCGTGGTCGGCGGGCCGCACGGCGACGCCGGCGTCACCGGGCGCAAGATCATCGTCGACACCTACGGCGGCGCCGCGCCGCACGGCGGCGGCGCGTTCTCGGGCAAGGATCCGACGAAGGTCGATCGCTCGGCGTGCTACATGGCGCGGTACGTCGCCAAGAACGTCGTCGCCGCGGGGCTCGCCGAACGCTGCATGGTGCAGCTGGCGTATGCGATCGGCGTGGCCGAACCGGTGTCGGTGCTGATCGACACCTACGGCACCGGCACGATCTCCGACGACAGGATCAGCGAGCTGGTGCGCGCGCACTTCAAGCTCACCCCGCGCGGCATCATCGAGTCGCTCGATCTGCGCCGGCCGATCTACAAGAAGACCGCCGCGTTCGGCCACTTCGGCCGCACCGAGCCGGAGTTCACCTGGGAGAAGACGGACAAGGCCGCGGCCCTGCGGGCCGACGGCGGGCGGTAACGCTCCCGGCTGGCGGCGGCGCGGTGCGCAACACTCGCCGGCTCCTGAGATGGACGCTGATTGCCCTGGCAGTCGGCGTCCTTTTTTTGTGGTGGGCGATGCCGCCGGCCGCGCGCCGCGTGGATGCGTCCGGGTGGGACGACCTGGCGCGGCGTACCGTGCCGGGCGCCTTTCACATCCACACCACACGATCCGACGGCCACGGCGATCGCGGGCAGATCGCCGCCGCGGCGGCGCGCGCCGGGCTGCAGTTCATCATCCTGACCGACCACGGCGACGCCACGCGGCCGCCGGATCCGCCGGCCTACATCGACGGCGTCCTCGTCCTCGACGCGGTGGAAATCAGCACCGCGGACGGGCATTACGTGGCGATCGACATGCCGCGCGCGCCGTATCCGCTCGGCGGCGCCGGCGAGGCGGTCGCCGAGGACGTGCGGCGGCTTGGCGGGTTCGGCATCGCGGCGCATCCCGATTCGCCGAAGCCGGCGCTGCGGTGGAGCAGCAGCGTCCATCCGGACGGAATCGAGTGGCTGAACCTGGATAGCGAGTGGCGCGATGAAACGCGCGGTCAGCTCGTTCGCGCCGCGGCCGGGTATCTGCTCCGCCAGGGGCCGGCCCTGGCGAGCATCCTCGATCGTCCCTCGGCGCTGAGCGCGCGCTGGCCGGCCCTGCTTGCCGCCGGACGCACGATCGGGCTCGCCGCCGCGGACGCCCACGGCGGCGTCGGGCGCCGCCAGGAGGATCCCGGACGCAGCCTGGCAGGCCTGGTCGGCATCCCCGGCTACGAGGCGAGCTTCCGCGCGCTGAGCAACCGCGTCATCCTGCCGCGCCCGCTCTCGGGTGACGCGGCAGCCGATGCGCGCGCGATCTACACCGCGATCCGCGCCGGCAGCGTGTTCTCGGCGATCGACAGTCAGGCAGCCCCCGCGCTGCTGCACTTCAGCGTCGAAGCCGGATTCCAGACTGCAGCCATGGGCGCGCAGCTTCCAGGCGACGCGGACGCGACGCTCGTCGTCCGCGCGCCGGTTCCACCGGGGAGCCGGATTTCGCTCGTCCGCAACGGCCGCACGGTGACGTCGATCGACGGCGGCGAACTGCGGCATGTGGTCACCGGCGGGTCGGGCGCGTATCACGCCGAGATCGCCATCGCCGGCGTTCCGGGCGACCCCCCGGTGCCGTGGATCGTTTCGAACCCGATCTACTTCGGCGGGGGCGGCGGGGCAGTGCGGCCGCCCGCGGCGAGCGAGGCACCTCTGGCGGCGAACATCCCGCCGTTTCCCTGGCGGATCGAGAAGGACCCGGCGTCGAGCGCGACGCTGCGGACCGGGGCCACGGACGCGACGCTGGAATTCAAGCTCGCCGATGGAGCGCGCAACGATCAGTTCGTCGCGCTGGCGACGGACGTCAAGCCGCCGGTGACGGGAATCAATCTGTCGCTGGCCGGGGATCGCCCGATGCGCGTCTCCGTCCAATTGCGCTCGCCGGCGGGCGGCCGGTGGGGCCGCTCGCTCTACGTCGACCCGGCCGGGACGTCGATCCAGGTGCCGGTGTCGTCGCTGGCGCCGATCGGCACGCCGCCCGGATCCGCAGGGGAGGCGACGTCGCTCCTCCTCGTGGTGGATCTCACCAACGCCCAACCCGGCCGGACGGGTGTGCTGCGCGTGCTGGCGAGCGCGCTCAAGTAGGCGGCCGTCAGCTGCTTTTCGGGGAGATGTCGTCGAGCGCCTTCCGCAGGTCGCTGGCCAGCAGGCCGTGGCGGAAGGCCTCGCGGAGCGCCTGCTCGGCGATCCGGCGGGCGATCACCGACGGGTTCTGCCGGGTGTCGCGACGCGGGGCAGCAGCGATGAACGCGCCGAGCCCGCGCCGCGTTTCGACGATCCCCTCCTGCGCCAGCGTGCGGTAGGCGTGCTGGACGGTGTTGGCGTTCAGCTTCAGCTGCTTCGCCAGTTCCCTCGCTGCAGGGAGGCCCTCGCCCGGTTTCAGGATCCCCACCGCCACCGCCCGCCGGACCTCGTCCGCGATCTGCCGGTAAACCGGCCGCGGATCGTCCGTCCGAAGCTCGATGAACATTGCGGGTAGCATAGCAGACTAGTCAACTAGTTCACTAGTGTGCTAGCTAAGAGCGGCAAGGGGCACGCGGCAAGCGGTGAGCGGTAAGCGGGTGAGCGGAGGGCGGACAGCGGACAGCCGCCCGCGGCCGCAGCCGCCTACGTCCGAGCGGTGAGGAGCAGGTACGCCGCGCTGCCGGCGGCGAGGATGTTTGGCGCCCAGCCGGCCATGATCGGGCCGAGAATGCCGGCTTTGCCGACGGCCGCGAAGGCGCCGCCCAGGATCCAGTAGACGAGCGCCAGGACGATGCCGATGCCGATGCCGTAGAGCGTGCCGCGCTTGCCCGCCGTCATCCCGAACGGGATCGCCAGCAGCGTCATCACCACCGTCACGAAGGGAAAGGCGAGCTTCTTCTGCAGGTCGATCGTGAGCGGGACGACGTTGAAGCCGCTGGCGGAGAGCTCGTCGATGTAGCGCTTCAACTGCGGGACGGTCATCATCTCGGCAATCGGCTGCAGCGTCTCGAAGTAATCCGGCGGTTCCAGGGGAAGGGGACGCTCGGCGAATGCCGTCCACGCGGTCTGGCCGGTGAAGTCCTGCTGCCAGCCGGTGGTTGCCAGCCAGGTGTCCCCTTTGAAGGTGGCGCTGCGGGCGAAGAGCTGGCTGTCGAGCCGCCAGGCATCCCTGGCGGGACGGTAGACTTCGAGGTTCTGCAGCGAGCGCCGCTGCGGGTCGAAGTAGGTGTAGTGGTAGATGGCGCCGTCGCGCCCGACGACCCATTGGCGCAGGAGGGGATTCGACGTGCGCGGCTGCCGTCCCCTGATCCGCGAGTCGAGCGCTTCCGCCTTCTCGTTGGCCTGCGCCATGACGCGCTGTTCCAGCCCGTAGAGCACGGCGCTCCAGGCCAGCGAGAGGACGAGGAGCGGGGCAGCGATGCGATACAGGCTGATGCCGCAGGCCTTCATCACCGCCAGTTCGCTCGAGCGGCTCAGGAGCCCGAAGGTCACCAGGACGCCGAGCAGCGCCGCCAGCGGAATGACGAAGTAGACGAACTGCGGCGTCATGTAGCCGAGGAGCTGCACGACCATCCCGGGCGTCGCCTGCCCCTTGAACAGCTTGTCGGTCTTGTCGATGAACGTGCCGATGTAGAAGAGGCCGAGCAGCGCGGCGAATGACAGCGCGACGGCGCGGACGTAGATCCCGGCGACGTATCGATCGAGGATGGTCGGCATCAGCCAGGCGATCCGCGGCACGCGGATCACCACCACGACGCCGCGGCGTCTGGCCATGGCCGGTGCGCCCGGCGCCGCCGCCGGCGACGGGGCTGACGCGCTCGATGCCGCGGCGCGGCGCCGCGCGATCGAGCCTTTGACGGCGTTCGTCAGCTTGACGATCGAACGGAAGGGAATCCGCCCCTCCGCCCAGCGCGCGCGCCAGATGAGCGCGAGGATGCCGAAGGGCAGCAGAATCAGGTTCGGCACCCAGCGCGCGAGCTGACCGACCAGCAGCGTCCGCGACGCGGCGTCGGGGCCCGCGTAATACCCCTTGGTGACCGACTCCGCCAGGTACAGCAGGATGTAGTACACGAAGATCACCGCGATGCCGACGACGAAGCCGGCGAGCTTGCCGTCGCGGGCGACCGTGAGGCCGAGGGCGACGCCGATGATCCCGAACACGACGCACGCCGCCGGGAACGAGAACTTCTGCTGGATCGCCATCATCTCCTGGTGGGCGGTGGTGTTCTTCGACAGCTTGTCGCGCGCCTGCTCCTGGAGCGCGGTGATCGTCAGCTCGTTCAGGCCGCGCAGCAGCTTGCCGGAGTCCGAGAACACCGTCTTCGGATCGAGCTGGACCATCAGGTCGGTCGGGAAGCGGTAGGTCTCCATCGACTGCGCGCGGTCGCCGCGGCGCGAGTAGCGGGTGCCGTCCTCGAGCACCAGGGTGACGGTCTGTTTCTGCCGATCGAGGACCAGCCGGCCGCGCGCCGCCAGGTACAGCACCGTCATGCCGTCGGGGCGCCCGGTCTCGGCAACCATCACGTCTTTCCAGCCGCCGCCGGCTTTCGGGATGTCGCGCGCGTACAGGACCCAGTTGGGAAAATTGGTGAAGAACACCTGCGGCCGGACGTCGTTCTCGACCTGCTGCGACACCACGTCGTAGACGATCTGCCGGTAGGTCTGATTGGCGTCGGGAATGGCGCGAATCATCACGTACAGGTGCGCCGCGCCGATGACGGCGGCGAACAGGAACACCGGCCGGAGCAGGCGGTACGGACTGACGCCGCAGGCCAGCAGCGCCACCGCCTCGCGGTCGCCGGACATCCGGCCGAGCCCGATCAGCAGGCCGACCAGGAGCGCCATCGGGATGGTCAAGCCGAGCGCCTGGGGGACCAGCGTCAGGACGATCCGCGCGGCCACGCTCCAGGTCACCCCCTTGGCGACCAGCGCCTCGAGATAGTCCATCGTCGGCGGGATCTCGAGGATGAAGGTGAAGATGAGCAGCGACAGGAAGAACGGCGGCAGGATCTCGCGGATGACGTACCGGTCGAGGGTTTTGAACACCGTGTGGTCAGAATAACCCGGTTCGGCCGGGGAGCCGGAAACGGAAACGGCGGCGCGGCGCTGGGGCGTTCACCGGAATTCGGCCGCGCGGATTATCCACAGCCCGGTTTTGCGGGGCATTTCCGGTGGTTCTGATAATGTATGTTATGTTAACCAAGACCGCTTTCAGCTGCCAGCTCCCAGCTCCCAGCTTTCAGCTCTCGGCTTTTCGGTTGGCGGTAGCCGGTAGCCGGTAGCTGGGAGCCGGTAGCTGGGAGCCGGTAGCCGGCAGCCCGTAAGCCGTAACTCGTAACCGGTAACCGGTAACTGGTAACTGGTAACTGGGCTACTGACTTCTCAGCTCTCGAATGATCGCCTGGAGCGCCTCGATCACTTCGTCCTTGTCGACGCGGGACTTGGTGAAGCGCAGCTGCAGATTGAACGCCTTGGTCGGCGCCTTATAGCTGAAGGTGTAATGCTTCGGGCGGCCGGCTTTCGGCCTGGCCGCCTCTTTTTCTTTCCGGACCGCCTCGCGCGTCGCGCCGCCGCCGGCGGAGATTTTCTCGATCAGGGCGACCATTTTCTGCGGGTCGCCTTGCCTAACTATCTCTAAAAGCAAGGACTTGGAGGAAATGTCGGCCAGCCGACAGAGGTTTTTGACCTCGTCCGGCATGTTGTTCAGCGACAGCGACTCGGTAATCGACGTCCGCGACTTCCCCAGCCGGCGCGCCATGTCTTCGTGCGTGTAGCCGCACCGCGTGGCCAGCGACTGCAGCGCCTCCGACTCTTCGAACGGCGTCAGGTCCTTGCGCTGGATGTTCTCGATCAGCGCCACCTCGATGATCTCGTCGTCATCCACTTCGCGGATGACGATCGGCACATCGCGCAGACCGACCTGGATGGCCGCCTGGTAGCGCCGCTCGCCGGCGACGATCTGGAACCGCCCGCCTCGCTGGCGGACGATGATCGGCTCGATGATCCCTTTCTCCGCGATCGACGCCATCAGCTCCGACAGGTCCCCCATGACCTGCCGCGGCTGGTTCGGGTTCGGGTCGATTTCGTCGATTCTGACGAGCCGCCCGATCGGCGCACCGGCGGAACTCGCCAGCGCCTCGACGTAATGCTCGTCGTGGCGCATCCGGACACTGGAGGGAAGGCCTCGCTTAGCCACGGGCAATCTCCTTCGACGTCATGCGCGATCCATCACTTCCTCGCACAATCGGTAATACTCCGCCGCGCCGGTCGAATCGGGCGCGAAGGTGAAAATGGATTCCTTGTAGGCCGGACTCTCCTCCAGCCGCACGCTCTTGGTGATCACGGTGTTGAACACCTTCGAGCCGAACACCTTGTCGATCTGCGCGCGGATGTCGCGCGCCAGCGCCGTGCGCTTGTCGTGCATCGTGATGACCACGCCCAGGATGTTCAGCGACGGATTGGCGCGCGCCCGGACCTTCTCGATCGTCTCCAGCAGATCGTCCGTCCCCTCGAGCGCGAAGTACGACGACTGGATCGGAATCAGCAGGTGCGTCGACGCCACCAGCGCGTTCACCGTCAGCAGCCCCAGCGTCGGCGGACAGTCGATGACGATGTTCGGATACCGCTCGACGATCGGCGCGAGCTTGTCCTTCAGCCGGAAGTGCGCGTCGATCTCCCCCACCAGCTTCGACTCGAGCTTCGCCAGGGCGATGCGCGACGGCGCCACCCACAGGTTCGGCTGCGACGTCGACGGCAGGATGACGTCGTCGAACGTGACGTCCCGCTCGGCAATCGCGTCGTACACGCTTCGCGTGACCGTGGTCACGTCGAGATACGACATCGTGCTGTTGGCCTGCGGGTCGAGATCGACGAGGAGGGTGGGTGTGCCGCGCAGCGAGAGAGCCGCGGCCAGGTTGATGGCGGTCGTCGTTTTGCCGACGCCGCCCTTCTGATTCGCGATAGCAACGATCATCAGGTGATCAGGGGCGCAGTGTCGGCATCTTAACACCCGCGCCCTGAACCACCAAGAATGGAATGCGTCTCGCCGCCGACCGCTACATCTTGTATTTGCCCAAATCGTCCGGATCCAGGTTCTCGAGCCACTTCTGGAGCCGCTCGGTCTCCCCTTTTTCCGGCGCGATGTCCACCGTCTTGGCGTGATCGATGACCTTCTCGTCGACGAAGATCGGCGCCTGCGCCCGGAGCGCCAGCGCGATGGCGTCGCTCGGCCGCGCGTCGACCGCCACCACTTCCCCGTTGACGTTGAGATAAATCAGCGCGAAGAACGTGTTCTCCTTCAGGTCCGAGACCACGATCTTCTCGATGCGCCCGCGCAGGTCGGCGATGACGTTCTTCAGCAGGTCGTGCGTCATCGGCCGCGGCGTGGTGACGTTCTCGATCTGCAGCGCGATCGCGTTGGCCTCGAACACGCCGACCCAGATGGGCAGCACGCGATGCCCGTCCTTGTCGCGCAGGATGATGATGGGCATGTTGGTGATCGGATCCACCATCAGCCCCTTGATCGTCATTTCAATCAGCATGGATGGCCTCGCCCCGGAGGCTGTTGGGATTGGCCCCGGTGATGCGAACCTCGACGAGCCGGCCTGCCCACGACGGGTCGCCCGGGAAATTCACCACGGTGTTGCCGGACGTGCGGCCGGAGAGCTCCCAGTCCCGGCGGCGGCTCGTGGCGTCCACGAGCACCCGCTCGACGCGGCCGATCGCCGCGGCGAACAGCTCCCCCTGAATGGTCTTCTGCAGCGACTGCAGCGCGACGATCCGCCGCGTCTTCTCCGCGTCGCTCACGTCGTCGCGCAGGCGCTTGATCGCGAGGGTGTTGGGACGCGGTGAGTACTTGAACGAGAACATGCTGTGATAGCGCGCCGCCGCCGTGAGCGAGAGCGTCTGCTCGAAATCCTCGTCGCTCTCGCCCGGGAAGCCGACGATCATATCGGTCGATAGCGCCAGATCCGGCATGGCCTCGCGCAGCCTCGCCAGCAGTCCGAGATACTCCTCGCGTGTGTGGCGCCGGCGCATCGCCTGCAGGACGCGCGTGGAGCCGCTCTGCACCGGCAGGTGGAGATGCCGGCACACCTTCGGCAGATCGCGCAGCGCCGCGATCATGCGCGGCGTGACGTGGCGTGGATGCGGGCTCGCAAAGCGGATCCGCTCGATGCCCGGCACGTCGCTGACGCGCGCCAGCAGGTCGGCAAAGTCGCACGCCTCGTCCGGCGCCTGGTAGTGATTGACGATCTGCCCGAGGAGCTGGACCTCCCGGGCGCCGGTGTCGGCAGCGTGCCGGACGTCGGCGACGATGTCGCGCGCCGGCCGCATGCGCTCCTTGCCGCGCGTGTACGGCACTACGCAGAACGCGCAGAACTCGTTGCAGCCCTCGATGATGGTGACGTAGGCCCGATGCCCGTCCTGCCGCCGCGCGACCCCGAGCGGGAACGACACGTCGTCGTACGGATTCAGATCGACGCGCGCAGCGGCGACCGACGTCCGCCGTCCGACGTCCACGAGATCCCGCCGACCCTCGACCCTCGACCCTCGCACCTCGGACACGAGCAGCGGCAGCATCTTCAGACTCTGCGTTCCAATCAGCACGTCGATGACGTGGCCGTTGGACTTCGCGAGCAGCTTCTCGCCTTCCTGCTGCGCGACGCAGCCCGCGACCGCGACGACGGGGCGCGAGCCCGCTTCCTCGCCCATCATGCGGATCTCGCCCAGGCGGGTGTACAGCTTCTCTTCCGCCTTCTCCCGCACGCTGCAGGTATTGATCACGATGACGTCCGCGTCCCGGTCGTCGCCGGTGCGCTCGTAGCCGGCCTGCTCCAGCAGTCCGGCCATGCGCTCGGAGTCGTGCTGGTTCATCTGGCAGCCGTACGTCTCGACGAGGTACTTCACGGTTTCGCTTTCGCCTTTCGCCCGATATTCGCTTTCGCTTCGATGATTTCGCGCGCGCCGGCGAGCACCGCGGCGCTTACGTCCGCTCCTCCCATCATGCGCGCGATTTCGGTTTCCCGCGCCACCCCTTCGACCCGGCTGACGCTGGTGGACGTGCGGCCGCCCTTCACCGCCTTCTCGATGCGGAAATGCGCGGCTCCGTACGCGGCGATCTGCGGCAGGTGCGTGATGCACAGCACCTGGCACCGATCCCCGAGCAGGCGCAGCCTGGCGCCGACGACGTCCGCGACGGCGCCGCCGATGCCGGCGTCGACCTCGTCGAAGATCAGGGTCTTGCCGGGGGCATCGGTCGAGGCCAGCGTCTTCAACGCCAGCATGATGCGCGAGAGCTCGCCGCCCGAGGCGATCCGCGCCAGCGGCCGCAGCTCCTCGCCGGGATTGGGCGAGATGTAGAACTCCGCTTCGTCGAGGCCGCGCTCGGTCCACTGCGCTTCCCCGCCGGGAGCGGCGAAGCGCACCTCGCACCGGGTCCTGGCCATGGCGAGGTCTGCCAGCGCCTTTTCGATCGCGCGCGCGAACTGCGTCGCGGCGGCCCGGCGGCGCGCCGACAGCGCTCCGGCGACGCGCGTGTATTCCGTCCGGGCCCGGTCGAGCGCGGCGTCGAGCTCGGCGGCGCGCTCGGTCGCGTGCTCGATGTCGT
Organism: Vicinamibacterales bacterium; assembly: GCA_035699745.1. NCBI lineage: Bacteria > Pseudomonadati > Acidobacteriota > Vicinamibacteria > Vicinamibacterales > Vicinamibacterales bacterium. Next base: position 51,728 of record DASSPH010000097.1, on the reverse strand, counting down.
GCAGTTCGCGCCGCAGCGCCGCCGCCTTGGCGATCGCGTCCGCGAGGGACGGGCCGTGCTTCCTCTTCAGACGCTCCAGCAGCGCGAGGCGATCCTCGATCTCCTGCAGGCGCGCCGGAGACGCGTCGATGTCCTCCGCGTACGAGCGCAGGAAGAACGCCAGGTCCTCGAGCTGCGACTTCACCGCGTCTTTCGCGTCGAGGTACGGCACGAACCTGGGATCGAGCGCCGCCAGCTCCCCCACACGCTTCCACGTCGCCGCCAGCGCCGGCAGCGCCGCGTCGTCACCTTCGTAGAGCGACGTGTACGCCTCGGCGCACAGGCGCTGCAGCCGGTCGGCGTTCGACAGCACCTGACGCGTCGCCGCGAGCTCTTCGTCTTCACCCGGCTTCGGGGACGCCTTGTCGATCTCCGCGAGCTGGAACGACAGGAACTCGGCGCGCGACGCCTTCTGCTGCTCGCCGGCGGCAAGCCGCGCCCGTTCGTCGCGGACCGTCTGCCACGCGCGGAACGCCTCGGCGACCGCGCCGCGCTCGGACGTCAGGCCGGAGAACTCGTCGAGCAGATCGAGATGCGCGGCGGGATCGAGCAGCACCTGGTGCTCGTGCTGGCCGTGAAGATCGACGAGCGCGCCCGCGGCATCGCGCAGCGCCGCGCTGGTGACGAGCGCCCCGTCGACGAACGCGCGGCTGCGTCCCTGGGCGGATATCTCGCGGCGGACGATGAGCTCGCCGCCGTCGGGCTTCTCGAATACCGCCTGCACGGTGGCGGTCTCCTCGCCGGTGCGCACCAGATCCGCGCTCGCGCGGCCGCCCACGAGCAGCCCGACGGCGCCGACCAGGATCGACTTGCCCGCACCGGTTTCGCCCGTCAGGACCGTCAGTCCGGGGCCGAACTCGAGCTCGAGGCCGTCGATGACCGCGAGGTGACGGATGCTGAGGAACCGGATCATGCAGAACTTCAATTCTATCAGAGCTTTGACAGCGCCTGAGGTGCGTGTTACGCTGCTGCAACTGCGCTGTCCCAGCGGCGCATCAAGGGTCACCGGCCAATCGTGGCGGTTGGGCGGCAGGACCGGAGGTCTCCGTTTGCACACGCTTGGCTTTGTTGCCGTCGCCCTTCAGGCGGCGGCGGCGCCGGACCCTGGGACCGGCGGAGTGGACTTCATCACCCTCATCGCGGAAGCCACTTGGCTTGCGAAGAGCGTCCTTCTGATACTGCTCCTCTTCTCCGCCGTTTCCTGGGGCGTCATTCTGTCCAAGACCTGGCAGTATCGCCGCGCGGCGCGCGACACGCACACGTTCCTGCAGGTCTTCCGCAAGAGCACCAAGTTCTCCGAGGTGCAGTCGATCGCCGCGAGCGTGCCGTCGAGTCCGCTGGTCGGCATCTTTCAGGCGGGTTACGCGGAGCTGAACACGCAGCTGCGGCAGCCGGGCGTCCGCGCCTCGTCGCAGCCCGACGGCGAGCCCAAGCCAGCCGCGGGCGCCGCGCGTCCAACTCTACGCAGCCTCGACGCGGTCGACAGGGCACTGCTGCGCGCGACGAGCGTCGAAGTGAGCAAGCTCGAGAAGCGCGTGCCGTTTCTGGCGACGACGGCGAGCATCACGCCGTTCATCGGGCTGTTCGGCACCGTGGTCGGGATCATGGTGGCGTTCTCGCGGATCGGCGCGGAGGGATCGACGAGTCTCGCGGTGGTCGCGCCCGGCATCGCCGACGCGCTGATCGCGACCGCGGCGGGCCTGTTCGCGGCGGTGCCGGCGGTGTACTTCTACAACGCGTTCTCGAACCGGGTGAAGGAGTTCGCGGCGCAGATGGATGACTTCGCGCTCGAGTTCCTGAACATCAGCGAGCGCAACTTCACGTGAGCTGTCGTTTTACTCGAAGGAGTCGAAGGATTGCGAAGGTGGCGAAGGAGAGTGTGATTCGTGAATCGAAGGGGCGAAGGTCGAAGGTCGAAGGGTCGAAGGTGAACGGCATGCTCCTTCGCTCTTCGCCCCTTCGACTGCGGAGGCGAACGCTCCTTCGCTCTTCGCCCCTTCGACTGCACGGCAACGCTCTTTCGCTCTTCGCCCCTTCGACGCCGAGCCGAACGCTCCTTCGCCTCTTCGCCTCCTTCGACCCTTCGATTCGAATGACAGGAACGCAGGATGCCTAAGGTCCATCAGAACGGCCACGGGGTGAACGCGCGGCGCGGGCGCGGCAATCGGGTGTCGACGTCGCTCGCCGAGATCAACGTCATCCCGCTGGTCGACGTCATGCTCGTGCTGTTGATCATCTTCATGGTCGCGGCGCCGATGATGACGCAGGGGATGCAGGTGAACCTCCCGCAGGCGCGGCGGGCCACGCCGGTGACGGCGGAGCCGATCTACATCACCGTGCCGGCGAACTTCGCGGCGGAGCGGCGGGTGCAGATCGGCAACGAAACGATTCGCGTCGACATCCTGGCGGAGCGCGCGAAGCAGTCGCTGCTCGGACGCGACGAGAAGTCGCTCTTCGTGCGCGCCGACGGCTCGGTCGCCTATCGGGATCTCGTCTTCGTCGTCGACCGGCTCAAGGAAGGCGGGATCGAGAAGGTCGGCCTCATCACCGTACCGGTGGGCGCGAAGTGAACACCGATTGAACATGGACGCGGTTTCCGAAGTCCTCGACGTTCGATCGCGCGACGCCGACTCGCTGGCGCGGATGGTCGCGGTGTCGCTCGCGGCCCACGTCGCGATCATTGCCGCGTTGACGATCATGCCGCGCTTCTCCACCGGACAGGACGATCGGGTGCGGGTCATGACGATCTCGCTGGCCGGGGCTGAAGGGCCGCAGCAGGGGCGCAACCCCATGGACGCGCGCAAGGTGGAGACCGTCGTCCCCGAGGGCAAGAAGCCGGCCGACACGCCGCCGATGGCGACCAAGCCGGAGATGATCGAGCCGGTGAAGAAGGCGCCGGCGCCGCCGAAAGCGAACGCCAAGCCGGATCCCGCCAAGCCGCTCCCCCAGCTGCAGGGACGCACCCCTTCGCAGGGGGCCGAAGTGAACAAGGGGACCGCGCGCATCGAAACGAACAGCACGGCGCAGACGCAGACGCCGGGGCTGGCGACGGGCGGGGGCGGCACCGGCGGCATGTACACCGACTACGCCGATTTCTGCTGCCCGGAATATCTCGTGCAGGTCCAGACACTCATCAAGCGCAACTGGCAGCCGCGCCAGGGGCAGGTCGGCCAGAGCACGGTGAAGTTCACGATTCAGCGCGACGGGACGATTACCGACGTCTCGATAAAGGAAGGCAGCAACCAGTTGCTGAACCTCGCATCGCAGCGGGCGCTGATTCTGACGCGCAGTGTGCCGCCGCTGCCGGCGGGGTTCCCACCCCAGCAGATGACCGTCTATCTAGTCTTCGAGTATCAGCGGTGACGATGAAACCAACACTCCTCGCACTTGTCGCTCTGGGCGCGTTCAGTTCCCTTCAGGCCGGCGGGCAGCAACCCGCGCCGTCGACCCCTCCGCCGCGCCCGCAGCAGGAGATCTTCGAGCTGAAGATCAGCGGCTCCGGCGGCGGTCCGCCGAAGCTCGCGGTCGCCGGATTCGTTCCCCTCTCCAACGACGCGGAGACCGTCGCGGCGGCCAGGACCATCACCGACGTCCTCTGGGACGACATCGCCTACGAGCGCGAGTACTACATGATTGCGAAGGACGCGATCGCGACCATCCCCAGGCACACGTCCGTGAACGATGTGCCGCTCGATCGCTACAAGGAGCTCAACGCCGACGGCATCGTCGCCGGCACGGTGCGCCGCGCCGGCAACGGGATCGTCGTCCAGGTGCGGGTGATCCAGGTGGCGAGCGGACAGTCCGCGTTCGGGAAGGAATACACCGGGTCCGCCGGAAACCCGCGGCGGTTCGCGCACACGATCTGGGACGAGATGTACAAGCAGCAGCTGCAGGGGCGCGGCGTGGCGCGCACCCGGCTGACGTTCTCGTCCGATCGCGACGCCGAGCGCCTGAAGGGGCCGGTCAATCGCGACGTCCAGGAGATCTATCTCGCCGACTACGACGGCGCGAATCCGCGCAAGGTGACCAACACGCGGACGCTGAACATCACGCCGACGTGGTCGCCCGACAGCCAGGTGATCGCCTACACCAGCTACCGCCCCTCCGGCGGCGCCGGCACGTTCCAGGACATCGTGCTGTCGTACATCGAGACCGGCGCCCGCACGACGCCGGCCAACGGCGACCCGCAGAAACAGAACTACCTGCCGATCTGGTCGCCGGACGGCACGAAGATCGCCTTCACCAGCAATCGCGACGGCAATCCGGAGATCTACGTGATGAACCGGGACGGCAGCGGCCTGCGCCGGATGACCACCCATCCGGCGATCGACGTCTCGCCGACGTGGTCGCCGAGCGGCAACCAGCTGGCGTGGGTGTCGGATCGCACCGGTACCGGGCGGATCTACATCATGAACGTCGACGGCACCGGCCAGCGCGTCCTGATCAACGAGGAGTCCTACCGGCCGACCTGGTCGTCGGAGCCGTTCAACGAGATCGCCTACGCGGCGCGCAGCGGCCCCGGGTACGATATCAAGGTGTACAGCTTCCAGACCGGCGAGTCGCGGCGGATCACCGACGGGATCGGCAGCAACGAGAGTCCGGCGTTCGCGCCCAACGGGCGCCACATCGCCTTCACGTCCACCCGGAACGGCAAGGTGCAGGTCTACACGATCGCGCGCGACGGCAACGATCTGCGGCAGATCACGCGCGAAGGCAACAACAAGTATCCGAACTGGTCGATGGAGCCGAAGTGACGATGAGACACACACAGTTTGCGGCGATCGCTCTGCTCGCGGCCGCGCTGGCGGCTGGTGCCTGCGGCGGGAAGAAGCCGCCGGTGGCGCGGCCGATGCCGCCGCCCGCCGGGAGCGGCGGCGGCGCCACCAACCCGACTCCGGCGCCGCCGACGCCGGTGCCCGAGACCACGGTGCCGCCCGAGCCGAAGATCACCGACGATCCGCTGGTGTCCGGCGACCTCGACGCGATCAACAAGAACTCGCCGTTCCAGCCGGTGTTCTTCAGCCTCGACAGCTTCGAGATCGAGGGGCCGGCCCAGCAGGCGCTGACCGCGAACGCCGAGATCCTCAAGAAGTACCCGACGTGGGTGATCACCATCGAGGGGCACTGTGACGAGCGCGGCACCGCGGAGTACAACCTGGCGCTTGGCGAAAAGCGCGCGCTGGCGGCGCGCACCTACCTGCTGTCGCTGGGCATCCCGGCCGATCGGCTGCGGACCGTCAGCTATGGCAAGGAGTTTCCATTCGATCCGGGACATGACGAGGCGGCGTGGTCGAAGAACCGCCGCGCGCATTTCGTGGTCACCAGCCGGTAGTCATCGGGTGATCGGGTGATCGGGTGATCGGGTGATCGGGCGATCGGGTGATCGGGTGATCGGGCGATCGGGCGATCGGGTGATCGGGCGATCGGGTGATCGGGTGATCGGGCGATCGGCAATCGGGTGATCGGGAGTTGGCTATGAAAGCGATCAGATGGGGCGTGCTGTGCGGGCTGGTGCTGTCGGCGTCTCCCGCGGCGGCGGCCGACAAGACGCACCTGCAGCTCATGGCGGAGATCCGGATGCTGCAGGAGCAGAGCCAGCAGCTGCAGATCCTGCTGGGCAGCCTGCAGGACGCGCTGAAGACCGTCACGACCAAGCTGGACGAGCAGTCGGCCGCGACGCGCAAGGCGATGGCGGATCAGACGCTGGCGATGAACAACATCGGCGACAACGTCCGCGTGCTGCGCGACAAGACCGATGAGACCAACGTCCGGCTCTCGACCGTGGCGCAGGAGATCGATGCGCTGCGCCAGTCGCTGGCGTCACAGCCGGCCGCAATCCCTGTCGGCACGCCGCCGGGAGGCGCGCCCGGCACCGAGCCGGCGGCCGCGCCGCCGACCGCAACCGCCCCGCCGCCGACACCCACCGGGGTGTCGCCGCAGCGGATGTTCGACGCGAGCTTCGACGACTACTCCGCCGCCCGCTACGATCTCGCGATCCAGGGGTTCCAGGGCTTCATCCAGGCGTTTCCGCGCCTGCCCCAGGCCGCCGACGCGCAGTACAACATCGGCATGTCGTACTTCAACCAGAGCAACTGGCCGCAGGCTCGCGACGCCTTCCAGAAGACGATCAACGACTACCCGCAGGCGACCGATCGCGTCGCCGATGCCTACTACAAGCTCGGACAGACGTTCGAGATGCTGAAGCAGGTCGACAACGCGAAGCGGGCCTACGAGACGCTGATTCAGCGCTTTCCGAACGCGTTCACCGCCACGCAGGCGAAGAACGCGCTCGATCGATTGACGAAGAAATAGCGGCCCGTCAGAACGGAATGTCGTCGTCCGTGAGGTCGTGAATCGGCTCGCCCATCGGCTCGTGATCGCCGCCGGGCGCGCCGGCTCCGGCGCTCCGCTGCTGCTGGGCGCGAGGGCCGCCTCCGCCGCCGCCGCCGAGCAGCGTGATGCGATCGGCGCGAATCTCGGTGGTGTATTTCTCGTGGCCGTCCTTGTCCTGCCACTTCCGCGTCTGCAGCCGCCCTTCGACGAAGATCTGCTTCCCCTTCGTCAGGTACTCAGACAGCGACTCCGCGGACTTGCCCCACAGGACGATGCGGTGCCATTCCGTCTTCTCCTGCTTCTGGCCCGACGCCTTGTCGTTCCACACCTCCGTCGTGGCGAGGTTCAGCGTCGCCACGGGCGCGCCGCCCGGCGTGTAGCGGAGTTCCGCGTCGCGCCCGAGATTGCCCACCAGGATGACTTTGTTCACACTGCCCATACGTTCTTCTCCCCGTTGAAGCAGCCCGCTCCAGGCTGCTGAAAGCCGCCTGCCCCGGGACCGCGGCGGTCTCGCCGCGGCGCCGGCGGAGGCGAAAGGTCAACTCTGGCGGCCGTAGCGATCCTCCAACCGCACCACGTCCTGCAGCTCCGGCGTCGAGACTTCGAAGATGTCGCAGTCGGTGATCGCCGTCATCCGGTGGACGGTTTTCGGCGTGACGTGCACCGCTTCGCCCGGCTTCATCTCGCGCTGCGTGAGCGGCCCGCCGGCCGTGCCCTCGTGCCCCTCGGCGATCTCGAACAGCATCCGGCCCGACCACAGGAAGATCGTCTCGTCCTTCTGGTTGTGGTACTGGAGGCTGAGCGCGTGGCCGGCGTTGACGTGAATCAGCTTGCCGACGTAGCGATCGGTCCTGGCCCAATGCAGCTCGTAGCCCCACGGCTTTTCCACTCGCGTCAGTTCACTCACTATCGCTCCTTGTCGTGACAAGCCAGGTCATTTCTTGTCGCCGCTCGCTCCATTCGGCGCGCTTGGCAGGCTCCGCGCCGCCCGCGGTCTATCGCCTGACCGCCGCCGCATCTGCGAGCACCGCTTCGACGTCCGCGACGGTGGCGGCGCGCAGCGCGCGGCTGGCGAGGCGGGCGGTCTCGGAGATCCGCAGCCCGCGCACCACCTGCTTGGCGATCGGGATCGCCAGCGGGGTCATGCTGAACTCGCGCAGGCCGAGTCCGGCCAGCAGCGGCAGCAGCGCCGGATCCGCCGCCATCTCGCCGCACACCGACACCGGGAGCGCGCGGCGCCGCGCCCCGCGCGCGACGTGGCGCAGCACGCGCAGGATCGCCGGGTGCAGCGGCGCATACATGCCCGACACCCGATCGTCGTTGCGGTCCACCGCCAGGGTGTATTGAATGAGATCGTTGGTGCCGATGCTGACGAAGTCCGCTTCTCCGGCAAGCAGATCGATCGTCAGCGCCGCGGAGGGCACTTCGATCATCACGCCGATCGGCACGTGCGGCGTCGACACGCCGCGGGCGCGCAGCGTCGCCGCCGCCTGCGCCACGGCGGCTCTGGCGGCGCGCAGCTCCTCGATGCCGGTGACGAACGGGAACATCACGCGCAGCGGACCGTGCACGGCCGCGCGCAGCAGCGCCCGCAGCTGCGCCTGAAACACCTCCTCGAACGACAGGCTCAGACGCAGCCCGCGCAGGCCGAGCGGCGAGCGCGCCGGGCCGTCGTCGGGCGCGAGGCCCATCTGCCCTTCGCTGACGTCGAACGTGCGGACGGTGACGCGCCCGCCGTTCATCGCCTCGATCAGCTGCCGGTAGACGGCGTACTGGGCGTCTTCGTCGAGACCGGTCGCGGTCGTTCCGGCGAGCAGGAACTCGGACCGGTACAGGCCGATCCCTTCGGCGCCGCGCTGGCGCGCGCGCGCCGCGTCCTCGGGCAGCTCGACGTTCGCCTCGATGCGGATGGCCGTGCCGTCGAGCGTGACCGACGGCAGCGCCGCATAGTCATCGAGCGATCGTTCGTAGGCGCGCCGCTGCTTGGAGCGCGCCTCCAGCTCGGCGAGCTGCGCCGGCGGCGGGTCGATCCACACCTCACCGGCCGAGCCGTCGACGGCGACGAGCGCGCCGGGGGCGATGGCGCCGCTGGCGTGGCGCACGCCGGACACCGCCGGCAGGTGGATCGAGCGGGCGAGGATCGCGGTGTGATACGTCCAGCTGCCCGCGTCGGTGACGAAGCCGGCGAGCCGGTGCAGATCCAGCTGGGCGACGAGCGACGGGCTCAGCTCCTCCGCCACCAGCACCAGCGGCCCTTCGAGATCGCGGAACATCTCGATCGGATCGCCGCCGCTGAGGTTCATGCACAGGCGCCCGACGACGTCGTCGACGTCCCCTTTGCGCTCGCGCAGATACGGATCGTCGATGCGATCGAAGAGCGCCGCGATCTCGTCGTGCGCCCGCTCGAGCGCGGACTCGGCGTTGAGGCAATCGGCGCGGACGATCTCGACGGCGCGATCGACCAGCATCGGATCGTCGAGCATCAGCCGCTGCGCCTCGAACATGTAGGCGTGCTCGGTGCCGGCGGCGTCGGTGATGCGCTGCGTGATCCGCGCCAGCTGCTCGCGGGCGCGGTCGCGCGCCAGGTGCAGCCGCTCGAGCTCGGCGGCGATGCGGTGCTCGGGGATGCGGAAGCGCAGGCGGCGCGTGCCCCGCGTCACCACCAGCGCGCGGCCGATGCCGATTCCCGGCGACACCCCCAGGCCGGACAGCTGCACGGCTACTGCTCCTGCGCCCTCGCGGCGCGCGGCGCGTCGCCCGCCGCGGTCTCGTCGAAGCCGCGCTCGATCAGCGCGCACAGCGCGCCGATCGCCTGCGCCTCGTCGGGCCCGTCGGCGGTGATCCGGATCGCGCTGCCATGCGCCGCGGCCAGCAGCAGCAGTCCCATGATGCTCTTGCCGTCCACTTCGCGCTCGCCGCGGGCGACGCGGATGTGGGACGCGAACGCGCCGGCCGTGTGCACGAACTTCGCCGCCGCGCGCGCGTGCAGGCCGAGCGGATTGAGAATCGGGACCTCGCACGCCGTCATGGCTGATTCCCGCGCAGCAGATCGGACGCCACCCAGATGGCGTTGCGTCCCTGGTCGCGAATCTCGCGCGCCAGCGTCAGCAGGTCGGTGTCCTTCAGCGGCCGCGCCAGTTTCATCAGCATCGCCAGGTTCAGGCCGGTGATCACTTCCACATTGTCCTTCTCGAGGAAGGTGACGCCGAGGTTCGCCGGCGTGCCGCCGAACATGTCCGCCAGCACCAGCACCCCGGCGGGCGCGTCGGCCGTCCCCGCCTTCTCGCGCACGCGCGCGATCGCCCGCCCGATCTCCTCGCGGGCGTTGTCCACGTCGTCGTGCCAGCCGATCGACACTGCCGTGAAGTGCGGCAGGTCGCCGACGATCATCTCGGCGGCGTTCAGCAGCTCGGTCGCGAGTTGCCCATGCGTCACGACGACGACTCCGACCTTCATCTATTTCCGGGGGCTTCGCCCCGCCGGACCCCCCTGCACGCTTCCGCCTTCGCCGAGGCTCCGGCGAGACCCCGCCGGAGCTCGACGAGCGTAGGCGGGCGCATCATCTCAGTCAATCGCGATGTCACGATGTCGCACCCGCGCCTGGACCCCCTTGAGTCCCGCGAGCCCTTTCTTGATCGCTTCGGCGATCATGACCGATCGGTGGCGGCCGCCGGTGCAGCCGATGCCGACGGTGAGATAGCTCTTCCCCTCGGCGACGTACTGCGGCACCAGGAACCGCAGCAGGTTCAGGGTGTGCTCGAGGAACTCGTGCGTCGCGTCGGCCTTGTCCAGGAAGGCGCGGACTTCCCGATCGCGGCCGGTGTGCGGCCGGAGCTTCGGCACGAAATGGGGATTGGGCAGGAACCGCACGTCGAACAGCAGGTCCGAGTCTACCGGGATGCCGTGCTTGAATCCGAAGCTCAGCACCGTCACCACCAGCTGGGAGCCGGGCGAGCGCCCGCTCTCGACGTTGCGGAACGCGTGCCGCAGCTCGTGCACGGTCATCGCCGAGGTGTCGACCACGTGATCGGCCAGCGCGCGGAGCGGCCGCATCAGCGCCCGCTCCTCGCGGATGCCCTCGATCGCCGACCGGTTCGGCGCCAGCGGGTGCGGCCGCCGCGTCTCGCTGAAGCGGCGCACCAGCGCGTCGTCCGCCGCGTCGAGGAAGATCAGCACCGGGTGCAGCCGCGGCATGGCGCGCAGCCGCTTGAGCACGCGCGGCAGCTCGTCGAGCATCTTCCCCTCGCGCACGTCGACCACCACCGCGGCGCGCGAGATCTCGTTGCCGGCGCGCAGCGTCAGCTCGGCCAGCATCGGCAGCAGCGCCACCGGCAGGTTGTCCACGCAGAAGTATCCGAGATCCTCGAGCGCGCGGATCGCCTGCGATTTCCCCGAGCCCGACAGCCCGGTGAGGACGACGAACCTCGATGCGACCGCAGTCCGCGCCGCGCGCCGCGCCGCATGACGCTTTTCCCGCACGCCCTTCGCGGTCCGCCGCGTTCCGCCTGCCGCCGTCCGCCTGCCGCTCACCGCTCTCTGCTTCCCGCTCTACAGGTCATCGCCGAATTCGAGATCCGCGCCTTCGTGCGCGTTCGCCAGCCGCGCGTCGAGCCGCTCGGCCAGCCGCCGCGCCGAGTTCAGGCCCCCGGCGCGGAGCAGCTGGTTGCGCGCCGCCACTTCCACCAGAATGGCGAGGTTGCGGCCGGGTGCGACCGGCATCCGGATCATCGGCACCCGCACGCCGAGCGACTCGTGGTGGGCCTCCTCGATGCCGAGCCGGTCGTACTCGCGGGTCGGATCCCACCGCTCGAGCTGCACGACCAGCTCGACGCGCTTCGACCGGCGCGTCGAGGCGACCCCGAACAGGTCCTGCACGTTGATCAGCCCGAGCCCCCGGATCTCCATGTGGTGGCGGGTCAGCTCGGGACAGTTGCCGAGCAGGTAGGAATCGGCGCGGACGCGCAGTTCGACGGTATCGTCGGCCACCAGCCGGTGCCCGCGGACGACCAGGTCCAGCGCGCACTCGCTCTTGCCGATGCCGCTCTCGCCGATGATCAGCACGCCGAGGCCGAGAATGTCCATCAGCACGCCGTGAATCACCGTCCGCGGCGCGAGGTGGGTGTCGAGCGCGGCGGACAGCCGCGCCATCACCAGCGGCGTCGCCGCCCGGGTGCGCAGCAGCGGCAGGCCGACCCGGTCCGCCTCCGCGCTGAGCTCCGGCGGCGGACTGAACCCGGCCGTCACCACCAGGCACGGCAGCGCGTGCGACAGCACCCGGCGGACGACCTCGGTGCGCTCGGACGAGTCCAGCGACTCGAGAAAGCGGACCTCGCTCTCGCCGAGCACCAGCACGCGCCCCTCGCGCAGGTACTTGTCGAACCCCGACAGGGCGAGGCCGGTCTTCTGCGGATGGGGGTTCGAGATGCGGCGGTCGAGGCCGGCCGCGCCGGCGACCAGCTCGAGGTCGATGCCCCGGTACTCGGCCAGGTCCTTCAGCAGCGTTGCGACCGGCACGCCAGGCATGGTCATTGCCGAGTGGCGAGTGGCGATTGGCGATCGACGAGTGTCGATTGGGGAGTGTCGATCGACGGGTTGATGATTGTCGATTGTAGGGGCATGGCAATCGCCATTCGCCAATCCGTCGATCGCCAATCTTCACTCATCATGCGTCGATCGGCGCTCGCCAATCGCCACTCGCCAATGGTCACTGGGGCTCGATGAGGCCCAGTGACCCGTCCTTCCGCCGGTGGACGATGCTGACCGCGTCGGTGTCGGCGTTGCGGAAGACGACGAAGCTCTCGCCGCCGCTCTCCAGGCGCAGCGCCGCGTCTTCGACCGACATCGGCTTGACGGCATAGCGGGTCGCGCGGACGGGCGCCGGCCGGGCCGGGCGGCGCCGCGGCTCGGCGGTGCTGGCGGCGTTGGCGCCGCGCACCCCTCCCCGCTGCCGCTTGCTCTCCGTCCAGCGCGACTTCAACTTGCCTGCCTGGTGCTCGACCTTCTCCACCGCCTGGCGGACCGAGAGCGGCCAGCCATTGCCTTCGCCGTTGCCGCTGAGCATGTTGTCCCCTTTGGCGTGGACGACCAGCTCGGTGCGGCAGCGGTACTTTTCCTTGGTGAGGATGACGGTGGCGGAGAGGGCGCGATCGTTGAGCAGGCGTTCGAGCTTGTCCAGCCGGCGGCCGATCAGCTGCCGCAGGCCCGGGGTGATGTCGATGTGGCGGCCGGTGATGTCTACGCGCATGAGGGCGATCTAATAGAGAACCTTTCGCTGGTTCGAGGTCGGGATCTTCAGTTCCTCGCGGTACTTGGCAATGGTGCGCCGCGCCAGCATGAGCCCTTCCTTCTGCAGGATGCTGACGATCTTCGAGTCGCTGAGCGGCTTGCGCGGATCCTCGTTCTCGATGATCTTGCGGATCCGCTGCTTGATGGTCACCGACGAGACGCTGTCGCCGTAGGAGCTGCTGATGCCGCTGTGGAAAAAGTACTTCAGCTCGAACACGCCCTGCGGCGTGTGCATGTACTTGTTGTTGACGACGCGGCTGACGGTGGACTCGTGCATGCCGATGTCGTTGGCGACGTCGCGCAGCACCAGCGGCCGGAGGTACTCGATGCCGTGATCGAGGAACTCGCGCTGGAAGTTGATGATGCTGTTGGCGACCTTCTGGATCGTCTTCTGCCGCTGATCCACCGACTTGATCAGCCAGAGCGCCGAACGGAACTTGTCTTTCACGTAGGCCCGGGTCTCGTTGTTCTCGGGCGTGCCGCCGACGTTCTTGTCGAGCAGGCGCCGGTAGGTCGGGCTGATGCGCAGCTGCGGGAGCCCTTCCTCGTTGAGCATCGCCACGTACTGATCCTCGACCTTCACGACGTAGACGTCGGGGATGACGTACTGCGACTGCTGCGGGTTGTAGCGGCTGCCCGGCTTCGGATCGAGGTTGCGGATGATCTCGATGTGCTCCTTCAGATCCTCGATCGGCATTCCCATGCGGCGGGCGATCTCCGGCACCTGGTGGTTCTGCAGCAGGCGCAGGTGCTCGGTCACGATCTTCTCGGTCGGCGTTCCCTCCAGCCCCAGCTGCTTGATCTGCAGCCACAGGCATTCCTGCAGGTCACGGGCGCAGACGCCGATCGGATCGAACGTCTGGACGTGCTGCAGGACGCGCTCGACGTCCGACACCGGCCAGTCGCCCATCGCCGCGATCTCCTCGACCGACGCGACCAGATAGCCGTCGTCGTCCAGGTTGCCGATGATGGCCTGGCCGATCTCCCGCACCTTCTCGCCGAGATCGCGCAGCTGCTCGTTCTCGGTCTGCAGCGACAACTGCCACATCAGGTGGTCCGACAGCGACGAGGCCGAGGAGAGCGTGTTCTCGATCGGCGGCAGCTCCTTGACCTCTGACGGCGCGCGCGACTTGTAGCCGTCGTCCAGGTAGTCGCCGAAGAAGTACTCGTAGTCCGCGTCGTCCCACTGGTCGCTCTTCTCCGCGCCGGTCTTCTCGGCGTCGGCCTTCTCGTTCTGCGCCTGCTGTTCCGCGGGCTGCAGTTCCTCGGTCGGCACCTCCTCGAGCAGGGGGTTTTCGACCATCTCCTGGTTCAGGAGATCCGCCAGCTCGAGGGTCGACATCGGCAGCAGTTTGATGGCCTGCTGCAGCGACGGCGTCAGGATGAGCTTCTGAACGAGCTTGGTATGGAGCTTCTGCGAAATCGCCATGTGGTCTGTAAACGGGCCTACCCTTCGATTCTAGTCCAACCGGAAGTCCGCACCGAGGTAAATGCGCTTCACCTCCTCGTCGTCGGCCAGGCTGCGGGGCGTGCCGCTCTTGAAGATCACGCCGTCGTGGACGATGTAGGCGCGGTCGGTGATCCGCAGTGTTTCCCGAACGTTGTGGTCGGTGATCAGCACCCCGATGCCGCGCGACTTGAGGTGGAAGATGATCTTCTGGATGTCGGTCACGGCGATGGGGTCGATGCCGGCGAACGGCTCGTCCAGGAGCATGAACTTGGGGGAGATCACGAGCGCGCGGGTGATTTCGACGCGGCGCCGCTCGCCGCCCGACAGCGTGTAGGCCGGAGACTTCGCGAGCCGGGTGAGGTCCAGCTCGGCGAGCAGTTCGCGCAGGCGGGTCCGCCGGCCCGAGCCGTCGAGGTCGAGCGTCTCGAGGATCGCCATGATGTTCTGCTCGACCGTCAGCCCGCGGAAGATGGACGCCTCCTGGGGCAGATAACCGATCCCTTTCCGCGCGCGGATGTACATCGGGTCATCCGTGACGTCGATGCCGTCGAGCAGCACCCGGCCCGAGTCGGGGGCCGTCAGGCCGACCACCATCGAGAACGTCGTGGTCTTCCCCGCGCCGTTGGCGCCGAGCAGCCCGATCACCTCGCCGGAGGCGATCTCGACGTTGACGCCTCTGACTACCGTCCGTCCGCTGTACGACTTGGTGAGATCGCGTGTGCGCAGCGTCGCCATTCAGTAGGTCCCGGGGCCGGAACCGCAGACCGCTGGGCCGCTCTTGTGGGGAAATGCGTCGCTGCCCTGCACGGACGAGGCGCCGGCGACCCGTTGAAAGGTCGCGATCGCCCCTTCCGTGACCCGGCAGTCGCCCGGGGTGTCGTCGTAGACCTTCACCGGACTGCCGGTCATCGTGTACGTGCCGTCCTTCGTGTTGTAGGTGAGGTGCTGGCCGTAAGCGCGGCGCAGCTCCTGGCGGGAGACGACATTGCCGTCGGCTTCGGCGCGCTCGAGCTGCCCCCCCTGCTCCGCCAGGAAGAGCTCGATCTTTGCCGCCGTGATGTCGCCGTTGGGTCCGCTCATGTGCGCCTTGCCGGTGTAAGTGGCCCGATGACGCTGATCCTCGTACAGGAGCTCTTCGGCGGTCGTGTTGGTCGCCTGCGGCGCTGCGCCCGGCTTGGCGGCGGAATCGTTCGCCTCCGTCAGCACCATCGAGGTCACGACGCTGCCGGTCGCGCGCAGGTTGCCGGTCTTGTCCTCGAGCCTGATCCGGTCGGCGCGGATGGTCGTATCCTCCTGCCAGAGGCGGGCGTTGCCGTCGTAGGTGGCCATCGAGTTGGCGCCATCGTAGTCCAGCCGGTTCGATTTGACGTTGACCGGCTGTTCCTGCTTCAGCATCGAAGGCATGCGGACGCCCCCCTCCGCCTTGGCGCCCGGCTTCGATCCGATCATCACGCTGCGCACGTTCGTGTCCGCCTTCATGATCTGCGTGCCGAGCACCATCGAAATCGTCCGCGCCTCGACGCTGATGCGGCCGTCCGAGACGTGCGGCCCGGGTCCGGTGTCTCCCTGATCGGCGCCCAGGTCGAGCCGATCCTGGCCGATGACGTACACCGCGGTCGGGGCGTCCGCGGACGTCTTGGCGCCATCGGTGAAGTGCACGTTGGTGTGGAAGTTCGCCTGCTCGATGTCTCCGAAGCCCGGCCGGGTTTTCAGGTCCATGCGCGCGGATCGCGCGGTGCGCTCGACGGCGGGGGTCTTGCCGCGTGCGGCGCGCGACTCACGATACTCGACGTTTCCGGAGAACGTCGCGGCGTCGATGCCGGCGGCCGACTGCCCGGTCGCGAGCAGCGACGCGGCGCGAATGCGTCGCGCCGGGGTCTCCCCTTCGGCCGGCAGGTCGACCTGGACGCTCTCGTTCGCGGCGAGGTTCGTGACCGTCGATCCGTCGGGCGCCATCGCGACGTCGATCGTCCGTCCGGCGATCCGGCGCCCGGCGCGCCCCTTCTCGCCGGGCAGCTGCATGGACGCGTTCTCGATCATCTTCGCCGACCGCAGGGTGCGCCCGTCCTCGGCGTAGGCGAGGTCGATGTCCCTGGCACGCATGTCCTCCGGTCCGCTCGCGCCCGGCTTGCCGACGATCGCGGCGCTGCCGCGCAGCTCCATCCGCGTCATCCGTTCGTCATCCTCGGTCAGGAACGCCGTGACGTCGTCGCCGGTGAGGGTGTGGTGCTGCCCCTCGAGGCGCGCGTTCCCCTGGAACTTCATGTAATGCTCGTTGCGCGCCATGCCGGCCGTCTTCGCGGTGATGTGAATCTCGCCGCCGCCGGTCTTGTCGGGCGCCACGTCGACCTTCGCCTGGTCGAGCAGCCACAGCACGTTGCGCGTCTGATCGAACGTCGCGCCGACCGCCGAGCCGGTCATGCGCCCCTTCGAAAACGCGACCGCGCCGGGTATGCGTGCCGTCTGGTCCTGGTCGCTGTAGGTCGCGGTGGGCGAGGTGACGACGATGCCGTCGCTGGTGGTGAGTTTGACTCCGCCGGTGAAGCTGGAGTTGCCGATCTGCCTGCCCTCGGGCCGCGTGATCTCCGCCTCTTTCGATTCGATGGTGATCGACCGCCCGTTCTTGTCGGGAATGATCAGGGTGACGCCGTCGGACAACCTGGACCGGTTGTCGGCATAGGTGATCTGGCTGCCGAACTTCAGCGAGATGCCGCCCTTCCCCCTGTCGCGGGTATCGACGTGCCCCGCGCCTCCCTTGCTGATCGCGTCCTTTTCGAGCTGCGGCGCCGGAACCGCCGCCCGCCGCCCCGCCTCGCGTCCCTTCCGCAGCGACACCACGACGGCGATGGCAAAGATCGCCACGAACAGGGCTATCGCAAAGCGCAGGCGCTTCTGCCACATGGGAGATCCGGGCAATCTGGAAATGTGGAAATGTGGAAATGTGGGAATCTAAGATCCAGATTTCCAAATTTCCAAATTTCCAGATTTCCAAATCAATTATAGGTCGCTGAGGCTCTTGAAGTCGGCGACGGTGAGCTCCAGGTATGTCTCGCCCTGGAACTCGTTCTGCTCGAGTGAAAAGGCGAGATTGACGCCGGCCCGGTTCTCGGTGAGGAAGGCGGCGCGCTCGGCGGCGCGCCAGGCGATGGCGCGGAAGCTGCGGCCGTCCTGGCGGAACGTCATCTTGAGGTGCCGGTCCTTGATCGGCCGGGGACCGTCGACGATCTCGACCGGCATGGCATGGAAGACGGGGCGCGGGTTGGCGAGCCCGAACGGCGCCATCGCAGTGAGACCTTCGACGAGTTCGGGCGTGATGTGCTTCAGGTTCAGCGCGCCGTCGATGCGCAGCCGCGGACGCAGATGGTCGGGCTCGAGCACGTCGTCGGCGTGGGCGTTGATCCGCGCGCGGAACGCCGGAATGTTCGCCGCGTCCATCGTCAGACCCGCGGCCTGTCGATGGCCGCCGTAGCGGAGGAAGAATTCGCCGCAGCGCTCGAGCGCACCGAGCATGTCGAACGCCGGGATGCTGCGGCACGAGCCGTGCGCGATCCCGCCGTCGACGGACAGCACGATCGCCGGCTTGCAGAACGCGTCGACGAGTTTGGACGCGACGATGCCGATGACGCCGCGGTGCCAGCCGTCGCCGCCGACGACGAGCACGTTGTGCGCGCCGATCGCCGGGTCGGTTTCGATCGCCTTCTTCGCCTGCGCGATCAGATCCGCTTCCTCGGTCTGACGCTTCAGGTTTTCCTCGTTGAGCTGCTGCGCCAGCGCCCGCGCCTCCTCCAACGAGCCCTCGTCGGTGGCGAGCAGCAGACGGGTGGCGATGTCGGGGGTGCTCATCCGGCCCGCGGCGTTGACGCGCGGCGCCAGGATGAACCCGACCTGATAGCTGTCGATGGTCTTGCCGGTGAGCCCGGACGCCTCGAGGAGCGCGCGCAGACCGACCGTGTGCCGGCCGCGGCTCAGCGACTGGAGTCCGAGCTTGGCAATCACCCGGTTCTCGCCGACCAGCGGAACCACGTCGGCGAGCGTGCCGATCGCCGCGATCTTGACGAACGCGGGCAGCCACTTCTCCTTCCCGGCGCGAGTGCAGAGGGCCTGGACGACTTTCAGCGCCACGCCGACGCCCGCGAGATTCTTGTCGGGGTACGAGCAGTCCTGCCGCTTCGGATTGATCACCGCCAGCGCCGGCGGCAGCGTGCCTTCGGGCTCGTGGTGGTCGGTGATGATCAGATCGACGCCGAGATCGCGGGCGCGGATGGTGGCTTCGGTGGCGCGAATGCCGCAGTCCACCGAGACGATGAGGTGGACGCCTTCCGCATGGAGCCGCTCGATCGCCGCCGGCTGCAGTCCGTACCCGTCGCGCAGGCGCTCCGGAATGAAATGCACGACCTCGGCGCCGAGCATCTCCAGCGCGCGCCGCAGGATGACGGTGGAGGTGATGCCGTCGACGTCGTAGTCGCCATGAATCGCGATCCGCTCCTGGTTGGCGATCGCCCGCTCCAGCCGCTCGACGGCCTGGCGCATGCCTGCGAGGCGGAACGGGTCGTGGAGGTGATCCATGGACGGACTGAGGAAACGTGCCGCGGCCTCCGGATCGCGGAGTCCGCGCAGGCACAGCAGGCGGGCGACGGTGGGGTGCAGGTTCAGGGCCGCGCCCAGCTGCCGCGCGGCCTCGTCGTCACAGGGGAGATGGTCCCAGAAGATCGATTTCATGAACCGGTCGGCCCGGCCCCGGCCGAAGGCTCGGGCGTGAGGCCGGGGGCCGCCTCCACGTACCCGACATCCCCCATCCGCCGGAACTTTTCGTAGCGGGCGTCGAGCCGCTGGGCGACGGTCATCGACAGGCTCTTCGCCAGCGAATCCGACAGCGCCTGATCGATCAGCGCGGTCGCCTTGTCGTAGTCGTTGTGGGCGCCGCCCGCGGGTTCGGGGATGATGTCGTCGACCAGCCCGAGCGCGACCATGTCGGGGGCGGTGATCTTCAGCGCCGTGGCGGCTTCGACCTTCTTGTTCGCGTCGCGCCAGAGGATCGCGGCGCAGCCCTCCGGCGGAATGACGCTGTAGACCGAGAACTCCTGCATCAGCACGCGGTCGCCGATCGCGATCCCCAGCGCGCCGCCGCTGCCCCCTTCGCCGCAGACCATGACGACGATCGGCACCTCGAGCATCATCATCTCGCGCAGGTTCCAGGCGATCGCTTCGGCGACGCCGCGCTCCTCCGACTCCATCCCGGGATACGCCGCCGGGGTGTCGATGAACACGACGATCGGGCGCGAGAACTTCTGCGCCATCAGCATCACCCGCATCGCCTTGCGGTAGCCCTCGGGACGGGCGTAGCCGAAGTTGCGGTAGATCTTCTGCTTGGTGTCCCGCCCCTTCTGGTGCCCGACGAACACCACGGACTGCCCCTTGTAGCTGGCGGTGCCGGCGACGATGGCGTGATCGTCGGCGAAGCGGCGATCGCCGTGCAGCTCCTCGACCTCGGTGAACAACCGCTCGACGTAGTCGAGGGTGTTGGGCCGGCTCGGATGCCGCGCGACCAGCACCCGCTGCCACGGCGTCAGCGTGCGGAAGATCTCGACGCGGATCTCGTCGGCGCGGCGCCGCAGCGAGTCAATCGATCGGTCGCGCGCCGGCGTCGAGGGCAGCATGCTGAGCGCCTCGATTTCCTTCATCAGGACGGCGATCGGTTCTTCAAATTCCAGCAGTTCGGGCATAGTCCGCTTTCGGCCAGTCTCCGCTGTCTCTCACCGGAGCAGCGGAGCACAAGAGACGCTGTTTCCTCTCCCGAAAAAAGCTCCTGTGCTCCCGTTCTCCTGTGAGGGACAGTATCGCACTCACTCTCGCACTCGGCTAACGCAGTTCGACCGACCCCGCGCCGCAGAGCGACTCGACCTCCTCGACCAGCTTCTCCGACGGCCTCACCCGCTGCGCGACGTCCGCGCGGACGACCAGGCCGGGGCCGCCGTTCTTCTTGACGTCGAGTTCCAGCAGCACCTTGCGGTCGCCGCGGTGGCGCGAGAGCAGCTCCGCCAGCGCCTCCATCTGGTGCCGCGACGGCACCTGCAGGTGGATCACGACCTCCCGCGTGGTGCGCTCCTTCAGCAGCGAGATCGGCTGCAGCTCGGTGGCGACGATCCGCGCCGACTCGTCGTCCTTCTCGAACTTGCCGCGCACCAGCAGCATCGCATCGGCGGCGATCAGATGCCCGTGCTTGCCGAACGTTTCGGGGAACACGACCACTTCGACGCCGCCGGCGATGTCGTCGAGCATGAAGACCGCCATGCGGTCCCCCTTCTTGGTCTTCAGCGGGCGCAGCCCGCTGACGATGCCGCCGGCCCAGACATCGGCGAGCGACTGCGACAAGTCGGCGATGCGCTGCGCGCCGAACGCCTTGAGCTCGTCGCTGAAGCGCTCGAGCGGATGGCCGCTCATGTACAGACCGAGCGATTCCTTCTCGAAGGCGAGCTGCTGCGCTTCGCTCCACGCGGGCGCCTCGGGCAGCGGAATCGCCGCCGCCGGCTCGTCGTCATGGGTCAGGTCGAAGAAGGACACCATGCCCTCGTCGCGATTGCGCTGGTGGCGGCTGCCGTGCTCGATGGCCTTGTCGACGGCGGCGTACAGCCGCGCCCGCCGCGAGGGAATGGGGCCGTCGGCGAGGTCGTCGAAGGCGCCGGCCTTGATCAGGCTCTCGATCGGACGCTTGTTGACCAGCCGCTGGTCGACCTCCTCGCAGAGCGTGAACAGCGAGTCGATGCGCCCGCGCTTCTCGCGGACGCCGAGCATCGAGAGAATCGCCCCTTCGCCGACGTTCTTGACGGCGCACAGGCCGAAGCGGACGGGCGGGTTCGGCAGCGTGATGCCGTCGAGCACCGCCTGCGCCGCGCGGCCGGTCTCCACCGTGAAGGCGAGCTGGCTCGTGTTGATGTCGGGCGGCAGGATCGGGATCCCGAGGTCGCGGCACTCGCCGAGGTACATCGCCAGCTTGTCGGTGTTGGCGGCTTCGATCGTCAGCAGCGCCGCCATGAAATGCGAGGGATAGTTCGCCTTCAGATACGCGGTCTGGTACGCCACCCAGGCGTAGGTGGTGGAGTGCGACTTGTTGAAGCCGTAGCCGGCGAAGAACTCCATCAGATCGAAGATCTTCCTGGCCTTCTTCTCGTTGATGCCGTTCTTCAGCGCCCCTTCCATGAAGGCCTCGCGCTGCTTGGCCATGACCTTGGGATCCTTCTTGCCCATGGCCTTGCGCAGCACGTCCGACTGCCCCATCGTGAACCCGGCCAGGACCGCGGCGATGCGCATGACCTGTTCCTGGTAGGCGATGACGCCGTAGGTGTCGGAGAGGATCGGCTCGAGCTGTTTCAGCTCGTACTTCACCTCGGTCTTCCCCTGCTTGCGGGAGATGAAGTCGTCCACCATCCCCGATTTCAACGGACCCGGCCGATAGAGGGCGTTGAGCGCGATCAGGTCGTCGAGCCGCTCCGGCTTGGCCTTGCGCAGCAGCTCGCGCATCCCGGAGCTCTCGAACTGGAACACGCCGTAGGTCTGCCCGTCGGCGAACAGCTTGTAGGTCTTGTCGTCGTCGAGCGGGATGGCGTCGATGTCGAGGTCGATCCCCTCCGTCCGCTTGATCTCGGCGAGGCAGTCCTGGATGAGCGTCAGCGTGCTCAGCCCGAGGAAGTCCATCTTCAGGAGGCCGACGCGCTCCACCTCCTTCATCGCCCACTGGGTGACGATCTCGTCCTTCTGCGACTTGTAGAGCGGGACGAATTCGGTCAGCGGACGCGGCGCGATCACCACGCCGGCGGCATGCACCGAGGCGTGGCGGGTCATCCCTTCGAGACGCTGCGCGACGGCGAGCAGCTCCCTGACGCGCTCGTCCTTCTGCTGCATGTCCTTCAGCGCCGGGCTCTCCTCCAGCGCCTTCTTCAGCGTCATGTCGAGCGCCGGCGGCACCGCTTTCGCGACCTTGTCGGCGTCCGCGTACGGAATGTCCATGACCCGCGCGACGTCGCGCACCACCGCGCGCGCCTTCATCGTCCCGAAGGTGATGATCTGGGCGACGTTCTCGCGGCCGTACTTGCGGGTGACGTAGTCGATGACCTCGCCGCGGCGCCGCTCGCAGAAATCGATGTCGATGTCGGGCAGCGAGACGCGCTCGGGGTTGAGGAAGCGCTCGAAGATCAGGTCGTACTCGATGGGATCGACGTCGGTGATGCGGAGGCAGTAGGCGATGAGGCTGCCGGCGGCGGATCCGCGTCCGGGTCCGACGGGAATCCCCTGCTCCCGCGCGTAGCGGATGAAATCCCACACGATCATGAAGTACCCGGGGTACTTCATCTTCTTGATCATGTCGATCTCGTACGAGAGCCGCCGCTCGTACTCGTCGATGGTGTGCTTGAGGACGCCGCGCGCCGCCAGTTCCTGCAGCTTCGGCAGCCGCGCCGCAAAACCGAGCCGGACCTCGTGCTCGAAGTAGTCATCGAGCGTGAAGCCGGGCGGGACGTCGAAGTTCGGGAGGTAGTTCTCCTTGAACGAGAGATCGACGTTGCAGCGGGCGGCGATCTGCACCGTCCGCGCGATGGCCTCGCCAAAGTCCGGGAAGACGGCGCGCATCTCGTCGGCCGTCTTCAGGTAGAACTGATCGCCGTGATACTTCAGGCGCTCGGCGTCGTTCACCGTCTTGCCGGTGCCGATGCAGAGCAGGATGTCGTGCGGCTTGAAGTCCGAGTTCTTGAGGTAGTGGACGTCGTTGGTAACGACCAGGTCCAGCCCCAGGTCCTTCGCGATCGGCTGCAGCCCGGCGTTGACCGTCTTCTGTTCCTCGATCCCCTGGAACTGCATCTCGAGGAAGAAGTTCTCGCGGCCGAGAATGTCGCGGTAGGCGGCGGCCGCCGCGATCGCCTTCTGCTGCTGCTCGGTGCGGATGCCGGTGGCGACCTCCCCCTTGAGGCAGCTGCTCAGACCGATCAGCCCCGTGGCGTGCCGCGCCAGCAGGTCCTTGTCGATGCGCGGCTTGTAATAGAACCCCTCGGTGTAGCCGGACGAGACCAGCTTGATCAGGTTGTGGTACCCCTCGTTGGTCTCGGCGAGGAGGACGAGGTGATTCGCCGTCTCCCCCGGCGTCCCGCTCTTCGTCCGCCGATCGCCCGGCGCGACGTAGACCTCGCAGCCGAGAATCGGATTGATCCCCCGCTTGCGCGCCTGGTCGTGGAAGACCACCGACGAGAACATGTTGCCGTGCTCGGTGATCGCCATCGCCGGCATCCGCAGCTCGACCGCCTTGTCGAGTAATTCCTCGATCCTGCAGGCACCGTCCAGCAGGGAGAATTCCGAGTGCAGGTGCAGGTGGACGAAATCAGTCATTGCCGAGTGCAGATTGCAGATTGGCGATCGGCGGTTGACGATTGGCGATTGGCGATCGACGGATTGAAGATTGGCGATTGGGGAGCGGCGATTGGCGGATTGAGGATTGCCGAGTGGCGGTCACCCCAATCGCCAATCGCCAATCCGTCGATCCGCAATCCACAATCATCAACCCGTCGATCTGCAATCTGCAACCGCCAATCTGCAATCGCTACTCCCACTCGATGGTGGACGGAGGCTTCGAGCTGATGTCATACACGACACGATTGATGCCCCGGACCTCGTTGACGATGCGCGACGAGATCGAGGCGAGCAGATCGTGCGGCAGCCGCGCCCAGTCGGCGGTCATGCCGTCCCGGCTCTCGACCGCGCGAAGCGCCACCGTGTACTCGTAGGTGCGCTCGTCGCCCATCACGCCGACGCTCTGCACCGGCAGCAGGACCGCGAACGACTGCCACAGCCGCCGGTACCAGCCCGCCTTCTTCACTTCCTCGGCGACGATCGCGTCCGCCTTGCGCACCAGATCGAGCCGCTCGGGCGTGACCGCGCCGAGGATCCGCACCGCCAGTCCGGGTCCGGGGAACGGCTGCCGCCAGACGAACTCGTCGTCCAGCCCCAGCTCCTTGCCGACGGCGCGCACTTCATCCTTGAACAGCTGGCGGAGCGGCTCGACCAGCGTGAACCGCATCCCCTCGGGCAAGCCGCCGACGTTGTGGTGGCTCTTGATCACGTGCGACGGCCCGATCACCGACACGCTTTCGATCACGTCGGGATACAGCGTGCCTTGCGCGAGAAAGTCGAACGCCCCCTGCTGCGCGGCGAGCCGCCTGGCTTCCCCCTCGAACACCTCGATGAACGCCGCGCCGATGATCTTCCGCTTCTTTTCCGGATCGGTCACGCCGGCCAGGCGATCGAGGAACAGCGTCGAGGCGTCGACGAAGTCGAGCGGCAGACGCAGCCGTTCGAACCGGGTGCGGATCTGCGCGGCTTCGTCGAGCCGCATCACGCCGTTGTCGACGAAGATGCACGTCAGTCGATCGCCGATCGCCTGGTGAATCAGCAGCGCCGCGACGGTCGAATCGACGCCGCCGCTCAACCCGCAGACCACGCGGCCGCCGCCGACCTGCGTCCGGATCGCCGCCACCGTCTCCTGCACGAACGACGCCATCGTCCAGTCGCCGGTGCAGCCGCAGATATCGAACGCGAAGTTGCGCAGGATCCGCGTGCCCTGATCGGTGTGCGCCACCTCCGGATGGAACAGGAGGGCGTAGAAGCGCCGGTCTTCGTCGGCCATCGCCGCCACCGGCGCGTTCGCGCTGGTCGCGGTGACCGTGAAGCCCGCCGGTGCGGACTTCACGAAATCGCCGTGGCTCGCCCACACCCGCAGTTCCGAGCCGATCGACGCCAGCATCGGCGCGTTCTGTTCGATCTTGATCGTCGCGAGGCCGAATTCCCGGTGCGGCGCCGGGGCGACTTCCCCGCCGAGCGCGTCGGTCATCAACTGCATGCCGTAGCAGATGCCCAGCACCGGCACGCCGGCGTCGAACACTCCCGGCTCGCAGCGCGGCGCCGAGTCTTCCGAGACGCTGCGCGGACCGCCGGAGAGCACGATCCCCACGGGTTTGCGGGCGCGGATCTCGTCGAGCGGCGTGTTGAACGGCAGGATCTCGGAGTACACCGACAGTTCGCGCAGCCGGCGCGCGATCAACTGCGTGAACTGCGATCCGAAGTCGAGCACGACGATGGTTTGATGGTGAATCACAGTGAATCGGGTGATCGGGTGATCGGGCGATCGGGTGATCGGGCGACTGACTCGACCACCCGATGGCCCGATCGCGCGATGACCCGATGCTGTGACGGTATTATAAACGTTGTGACCACTAGATGTTGCGCGACGTTGGCGTTCAGTGCCCTTCTGTTGGGGCTGCTGACCGCATCGGCGTTCGCTGCCGACCGGCCGGCGCCGCCGCGGCTGCCGATCGCCGCCAAGTGGTCGGTTGATCTGACCACCGCGGTGGCCAGCGATCCGGTCGCCGACGGCGACCGCGTGTTCCTTGCGCTGCGCTCCGCCCACCTGGTCGCCCTCCGCGCCGCCGACGGCGGCGAGGCGTGGCGCGTCGAGAAGACCGTCTCCGTCCCGTTCGCCGCCGCGGACGGCCTCGTGTTCATCGCCGCCGACGAGGCGATTGAAGCGCTGAGCGCGGCCGACGGGCGGAGCGTGTGGCTGCTGCCGCGCGTGAAGGCGGTGGCACCGCTGGTTGTCGCCGGCACGCTGCTGTTCGCGGTCACGGCCGAGGAGATCGTTGCCGTGCGGGCCGCGGATGGGGCGATCGCCTGGCGCCAGCCGGCCGGCGGCGTCGATCTGCCGCCGGCGATCGATGGCACTCGCGTGTACCTGGGCGCGAAGGACGGCCGCATCATCGCGCTGGACGTCGCCGACGGAACCCTTCGATGGGAAAAGTACGTGCGGCTCGGCGTCACGGCGATCGGCGCGGGCGCCGGGCGCGTGTACGCCGGCGCGGGCGACAAGCGGTTCCATTGCCTGAACGCGAGGAGCGGGAGTCCGGAGTGGTCCTTCCACGTCGGCGCGCTGATCAACGGCCGCCTCGCCGTCGACGGGGACCGCGTCTACTTTTCCGCGCTCGACAACGTCGTCCGCGCCCTGGACCGTGCGACCGGCAACCAGCGCTGGAAGCGGCCGCTGAACCGGCGCCCGATTGCCGGGGTCCGGCTGCTCGGCCATGTCGTGTTCGTGCCGATTGCCGGCGCCGAGCTGGTCATGCTGTACGACCATGACGGCGTGCCGAGCGGCATCATCACGCTCGCCGGGGACACGTCCCGCGACACGCCTCCCGCGTTCCGCGAAACCGAGGCGGGCCTCGAGCTGTTCGTGGTCACCGGCGGGCTCTCGAATCTCTGGAAGATGACGCACATCGGACCCGCAGGAGAGGCGGCGATGGTGCCGTTCGCGTCGATGGACATCCCCGGCGCGATGTTCCTGACCGATCCGGTGCTGGCGCCGATCGCGCAGGTGCTGCCGTGGGTGCTCGGCGATCCGGTACTGCAGCCGCTCGAGGACCTCGGGTGGCCGCTGCGCATGGACGACCCGCCGCTGGTGCCGCTTACGACGCTGCCGGGCCTTCAGCTGCGGCCGCTGTCGCCTGTGCTGCCGCCTCGTCGCGGAGCGTAGCCGCGAGCCGGGCGACGCCCGCGTCGATCCGTTCCGGCGTTGGCGCGGAGAAGGACAGGCGCAGCATGTTCCGGCCCTGAGCGTTGACGTAGAACGCCTCGCCGGCGACGTAGATCACGCCGTGTTCGATGGCGCGGTGGATCATGCGGCCCGCATCGATGCCGGCGGGCAGCGCGACCCACAGAAAGAATCCGCCCTTCGGCGTCGGCCACGTAGCGCCCCGCAGTTCGCGCTGCAGCGCCGTCTGCATCACGTCGCGCTTGTGCGCGTAGTGCCGGCGGAGCATCGGAAGCTGCCGTTCGAGCACGCCTCGCCGGCACGCCTCGTAGATCATCCGCTGGTCGAGCGACCCGGTCAGCAGGTCCTCGGCCTGTTTCGCCATCTCCAGCTTCGCGGCGATCGCCGGTGGCGCCGCGATCCACGCCACCCGGAACCCGGGCGCCAGCGTCTTGGAGAAGCTGCTCAGATAGACCACGCGCCCGGCGGCGTCGTCCGCCTTGATCGGCCGCACTTCCGCTTCGGTGGCGGAGTCTTCGAAGTACAGCTCGCGATACGGATCATCTTCGAGGATCAGCACGTCGCGGCGTTCCGCCCACTCGAGGAGGCGGCGTCGTTTGCCCGGGCCGATCAGCAGGCCGGTCGGATTCTGGAAGTTCGGCACGACGTACAGGAACTTGACGCGGCGCCCTTCGCGGCGGAGCCGATCCCAGGTCGCGTCGAGCGCATCGAGATCGATGCCGTCCGCTTCCTGAGGCACCCCGACCATCGACGCCTGGAGGTTGCGGAACGCGCTGATCGCGCCGACGTAGGTCGGCAGCTCGACGAGGATGACGTCGCCCGGATCGATGAAGACGCGCGCGACCAGGTCGAGTCCCTGTTGCGATCCGGTGGTGACCAGCAGGTGCTCCAGCGAGACCGCAATGCCGCGCTGGCGCATGATCCCGGCGATCGCCTCGAGCAGCGGCCGGTAGCCGCGGGTCGGGCCGTACTGCAGTACGCCGCCGTCGCGGCTGGCGAGCAGCTCCGCGGCGATCTGTGAGAACTCGTCCCACGGGAACGTCTCGGGCGCCGGATACCCGGGGGCGAAGGAAATGACGTCGCGTCCGCTGGCGAGCACCGTCCCCATCTTCCGGATGGCGGATTCGGTCATCTGCGCGGCGGCGCGCGAGAACAGGCTGTTCGACTCAGTCATGCAACGCGGATGTCGGACGAGGAATGGTACCAGCGATAGTGTGACAGATACGCGCCGAGCGCGGCGAGCGCGAGGTACTCGAAGACGATTCCGCGGAGGAGCCATGCCGCCATCTGCAGCGGCAGCACCGCCAGGCCGACGAGCGGCACGAAGGCGATCAGGCCGAGGCCGGCGGTCGCGAGGATCGAGGCCGCCGTCGCGAGGATCACCACGACGAGGACGACGCCGAAGACCCCGGCGACTTCGCGGAGGTGCCCCCAGATGAAGGCGAACGCCAGCCGGACGCCCTGCCGCACGCTGACGTCCTCGATCGCGACCACCATCTGCGTCATCAGATAGAAGAAGTTCAGCAGCGTGATCCAGACGATCAGCACGCTCGAGGCGAGCGCCGTAATCGCCGTCCAGCCGAGCAGGATGGCGGAGTTCGCCGCCAGCGAATAGCCGCCGAAGACGATCGCCAGGTAGGTCGCCGCGGTCAGGCCGTACATGATCAGCAGGCCCAGGCCGATGCGCACGTAACGCCGCCAGAGCCGCGTCATGCCGGCGACGAACGGGTCGATCGCCACCACCGACGCGCGGCGCAGGGCGTCCAGCCGCAGCGGCGGCCGCTCGATCGGGCCCGCGATGCGCTCGGCGTCGGCCAGCAGCGACACCGTCCCGCCCTTCACCACGAAGGTAATCAGCGATCCGCCGACGAGCACGATGAGCGCGGCGGTGACGAAGGCGGCGAGCGCCATCGGGCTGGCCATGAGCGCCGCGAGGATCGAGGTCACGATGTCGCGCACGTCGCCGCGCAGCAGGTCGGCAAGGCTGGTGTCGAGGAGCAGCGCCACGAGGAACGCGCCGCCGACGATCGGCACCGCGAGCAGCAGCTTCAGCACGGACTCGGTGACGAACTGGACCAGGACCAGCGGCCAGTTGGCCGCGGCGATCAGCGCGCCGCGCTTCAAGGCGGCCTTCAGCCCCGGAGTCTGCGACGTCGCCACCAGTCAACCACTATACACTCGTGGTGTGGTCGAGACGACGACTGCCGGCGCGGTGCTGACGCGCGAGCGCCGCGTCAGCGTACCGCGCATCGTCGCCGCCGGCTGCGGCGCGGCGGTCCTGGCCGTCCTCATCGGCGCCGCCGTCGAACTGCTGCGCTTCGGCCGGAACGACGCCGCCGCCGCGGCGCGGGTCGAGCAGGACGTGCGCGCCGCGTTCGCGGACATGACCGCCGACGTCGAGCGGCTGGCGCACGCGGTGGCGGGCGATCCGGCCGTGGCGAAGGCGATGGCGTCCGGGCTCGAGACGGACGACGGCGTCCGGACGCTCTTCGACGCCGCGGCCGGCGCGCGCGCGCAGCTGGCCGACAGCGTGCCGCTCGTCGCGATCACGATCTACGACGCCCGCGGCGGCGCGCGGGGCTGGGCCGGACGCGCCTCCGATCTGCCGCGCGAGCGTCCGGCGGCGCCGCTGTTCGTGGCGCCGTCTCCGCTCGGACTGCGGCTGGTCTACCTCGACGCGATCGTCTCCCCGTCGCCGGACCGCAGCCGGCTCGGCTCGGTTGCGGTCGAGCATGTGCTCACGCCGGTGCGCGCGGGTTCTCTGCTGACGTCTCCGGAGTACGTCATGCCGACGCGCCGCGCGCAGGTGCAGCTGCGGCTGCACGACCCGGCGAATCCGCCCGTACCGGCTGCGCCGGCCTTCACCGTTGCCGCGCCTGACGGCACGCCGCTCGTCGACGTCGTCATTCCGCCGGGCGAGCTGTCCGGCGGACGCCGGCACCTGCGGCGTTACGTCACGCTGATCGCGGTCTCGCTGGTGGCGCTGACGATCCTGCTGCTGGCCGGGCCGCTGCTCGACGCGCGGGTGCGCGCGCGCGAGCCCTGGCGCGAGCTGCGGCTCACCGCCGCCATCGTCGCCGTCGTCCTCGCCGGCGCCGGCCTGCTGTGGCTGGGATTCCTGGTGTCTCCCGCCGCGGATGCCGAAGGCCACCGCCGGGCGGTGGCCGTGCTGCTGGGAGGGGCGACCGCCGCGGCGGTCGCCGCGGCGCTGGTGTCTGCCGCCGTGCGGCTGCGTGTCGCGCTCCGGGCGATCCGGCGCTCGCCGGAAGGCGGCTGGGTCCTGTTCGTGGCGGCGCAGCTCGCGTGCGGCATCGTGCTCGCCGCGCTGCTGATTGCGTTCGAGCGGCTGCTCGGCCGCAGCGTCGATCCCTCGCAAGTCGATCTGCGCCACTTTTCGCTGCATCCGTGGACGGCTCCGCGGCTGGCGACGCTTTCGGGCGTGCTGCTCGGCCATGCGGCGGCGCTCTGGGCCGGCGCGCTGGCGTGCGTGATCGCCCTGGCGCGATGGCGGATGCCCCGGCGCTGGTCCTCGCGCCACGCCGCCGCTGCCGCGCTCTGGCTCGGGCCGATCCTGGTGATTGCCGCGATCGCCTACCGCGGCGGATGGGCGGTGCCCGTATCCGCGGTGGTGCTCGGCGCGACGGCCTGCGCCGCCGCGGCGCTGGTCGCGCCGCGGCTCGTCATCTGGTACCGCAGGGTGACGGCGGGGTCGCGGATTCTCGCGCTGTTCATGGCATTCCTGCTGCCGGCGCTGCTCGTCTACCCGTCCGTGCATTTCGTCGCCGAGCGCAAGATGCGCTCGCTCATCGAGAGCCGCTACGCCGTCGAGGCGATGAGCCACCCGCAGGCGCTGCAGGCGCGGTTGAACGAAGCGCTCGCCGAGATCGATGCGCTGCCCGATCTGACGACGCTCGTCACCTCGGCGCGGGGCGCCGTCGGCGGCTGCAGCACGGATCCGGCGTTCCGGATCTGGAACCAGACGGTGCTCGCCCGCGCGCGGCTCACCAGCGACATCGAGATCTACGACGGCTCGGGGACGCTGGTGAGCTGCTTCGCGCTGAACTTCCCCGAGTACAACCGCGCGGCCGCGAGCGAGACGCTGCGCGATTGCCACTGGGAGATCTTCGGCGAGGCGCTGCTCTTCGCCGGCGGGCAGGAGCGCAACACGCTGCATGCGC
The DNA here is from genome assembly GCA_035699745.1 of Vicinamibacterales bacterium. NCBI lineage: Bacteria > Pseudomonadati > Acidobacteriota > Vicinamibacteria > Vicinamibacterales > Vicinamibacterales bacterium. The sequence goes on along the minus strand of DASSPH010000097.1, from coordinate 20,863 downwards.
AGCGCAGCGTGTGCGCGGACGGGCGGCGGATCGGCATGATCGCGGTCCACGTCGTGTTCGACTACCGCACGCTGCCCTTCATCAGCTCCCAATCGGCGTATCTCGACGTCTTCAGTCCCACCGGCAGCGCGCCGCTCGAGGGGCCGCCCGCCGGCGACGTCGAGTTCACCGCCTACGGGTGGGGGCTGACCACGATCTATTCGTCCGCGCCCGACGCCTGGCCGCTCGACGACGCCACCTTCGCGCGCGTCTACCGCTCGCGCGAGCCGTTCTGGACGGTGCTCGAGAAGAACGACACCGCGTACAACGTCTACTTCGCCAACGATCGGCAGTTCATCTACGCGCTCGGATATCCGATTCCGGGAGTGTTCGATCACCTGGTACGGCTCGCCGAGCTGACCACGCTGGCGGCGGCCGGCTACGTTCTCGCGCTCATCGGCACGGCGGTGTTCACGCGGCTCTCGCGCGTGCGCCCGCAGACCGGACGGGCGCTGCTGCGCGAAATCCGCGCGAGCTTCTACCGCAAGCTGTTCCTCGCCTTCGTGCTCGCGTCGATCGTCCCGGTGCTGACGCTGGCGCTCGTCATCCGGACCTACTTCGCCGGACTGCTGAACGAAGGGATTCGCGCGGAGGCGGCCCGCACCGCCGCCGTCGCGCAGCGGGTGATCGAGGAGTCCGACGCGCTGCTCCGCCGGGGCGGCGAAGCGGCCGCCGGCACGTTCGGGAGTGACGACGTGATGGTGTGGATCAGCCAGTTGATCAACCAGGACGTCAACGTCTTTGCCGACGCGGAGCTGGTGGCGACGAGCGAGCGCGACCTGTTCGCCTCGGGCGTCCTGCCGACGCGAACGCCCGACGGCGTGTACCGCGCCATCATCCTGCAGCGGCTGCCGAGCTTCGTCACCGAGGACCAGATCGGCGCGGTGCCGTACATGGTGGCGGCGGCGCCGGTGCGGACCGGCGGGGCCACCGGCGCGCTCACCGTGCCGCTCGCCTTCCGCCAGCACGAAGTCGAGCGCGAGATCGACGAGCTCGATCGCGGCGTCCACCTGGCGGCGCTGTTCTTCGTGCTGCTCGGCGCCGGCATCGGCCTCTCGATGGCGGAGCGGATCGCCGACCCCGTCCGGCAGCTGACCCGCGCCACCGGGCGCATCGCGCGGGGCGATTTCGACGCGCGCATCGCGGTGCGTTCGTCCGACGAGCTGCGCCGGCTGGTCGACGCGTTCAACGGCATGGCCGCGGAGCTGAAAGCGCAGCGCGATCAGCTGGAGCGCACCCACCGCCTCGAGGCCTGGGCCGAGATGGCGCGGCAGGTGGCGCACGAGATCAAGAATCCCCTGACGCCGATCCAGCTCTCGGCGGAACACCTCCAGCGCGTGCACGCCGACCGCGGTCAGCCGCTCGGGCCGGTGCTCGAAGGCTGCGTCACCGCCATCCTCGGCCAGGTGCGGCTGCTGCGACAGATCGCGTCAGAGTTCTCGAGCTTCGCCTCGTCGCCGACCGCGCGCCGCGCGCGGGTCGACGCAGCGCGGCTGGTGCACGACGTCGTCGAGCCGTACCGTGCCGGACTTGCCGGACGCATCGAGATCGTCAACGAGATCCAGGCGCCGCTGCCTCCGGTGCTGGTGGACCGCACCCTCGTCGCGCGCGCGCTGGCGAATGTCGTCGAGAACGCGCTGCACGCGATGCCCGGCACCGGGTCGCTGCACATCACGTCGACGGTGGAGCCGGGCTGGGTCTCGATTCGAGTGGCGGACACCGGCGTGGGGATGGACGACGAAGCGCTCGCCCGCGTGTTCGAGCCCTACTTCTCCACCAAGACGACCGGCACGGGGCTGGGACTGCCGATTGCGCTGCGCAACGTCGAGTTGAGCGGCGGCCACATTCAGGTGGAGAGCCGCCGCGGCGCCGGCACCACGGTGACGATCAGACTACCGGTGGATCCGTCGGCTTGAGGGCGTGCCCCTTGGGCTTGGGATGCCGCACGCGGGCGAGCACCACGTTGGTCACGCCCCAGAGCGTGTAGGTGTACGACATCACGACGAGCGCGATCCGCGGGTGGGCGGCGATGAGCGCGATCACGATCGCGCCGAGAAAGAGCGCGAAGTACGAGCGGCGCCAGCCGACGTCAATCGCCTTGATGCTGCGGAAGCGGATCGTGCTGACCATCAGGAACGCCGGCACCAGCACGACGGCCAGCGCCGGCGCCGCCGCCCTCGGATCCTGCAGCCCCCACGGCCAGAGATACACCGTCGACGCGATGACCGCCGCCGCGGCGGGACTCGGCATCCCGGCGAAGTAGCGCTTGTCGCCGGCCGTGGTCGCCTGGATGTTGAAGCGCGCGAGCCGCAGCGCCGCCGCGGTGACGTAAATGAAGCCGGTCGCCCAGCCGATCCGTCCGAGCGGCCACAAGCCCCAGGTGAACGCCAGGATCGCCGGCGCCAGCCCGAACGAGACGACGTCCGCCAGCGAATCCAGCTCGGCGCCGAACGCCGACTGCGAGTTGGTCAGCCGCGCGATCAAGCCGTCGAGCATGTCCACGACCATCGCGACGCCGATGAGCAGCGCCGCGGTGTCGAAGTCGCCGCGGGTCGCATACACGACGCAGCCGTAGCCGCAGAAGAGATTCGCGAGCGTGAACAGCGAGGGAACGAGGTAGATCCCCCGCCGGAAGCGCTCCGGGCGATCGCCGCGCCGGCGCGCCAGCGGATTGATCACCGCGCTCCCGCGATCGGGTCCAGACGCGCCAGCACCGTCTCTCCGCCGACGACGGCCTGGCCGACGGACACCAGCAGGTGCGCGCGCTTCGGGAGGAAGACGTCCATGCGCGAGCCGAATTTCATCAGGCCGATCCGTTCGCCGCGCTCGAGCTGCTGCCCTTCGTTCACGCGGCAGACGACGCGGCGCGCCAGCACGCCGACGATCTGCCGCACCACGACCGCCTCGCCCCGATGGTCGATCCAGATCTCGTTCAGCTCGTTGGCGCCGGCATCCTCTTTATACGCCGGCAGGAACTTGCCGGGCCGGTATTCGATCCGGGTGACGCGCCCCTCGACCGGCGAGCGGTTCATGTGCACGTCCATCGGCGACAGGAAGATCGTGATCTGCTGCCAGTCGCCGGGCGGGCTCCAGCGGCCATCGGTCGGCCCGGCAATGACGACGCGGCCGTCCGCGGGAGACACCACCAGGCCGGGAGCCGTCGGGACATTGCGCTCGGGGTCGCGGAAGAAGTAGGTGAAAAACGCGCCGAGCGCCGCGAACCCGGCCGCCCAGCCGTAGCGGCGCGCCCCGGCCAGCACCGCGGCCGGCAGCATGGCGCCGGCGATGAACGGAAGTCCCGCGCGATCGATCTTCATGAGGAAAAAAAGAGGCCGGTCTCAACGTGTGGGACCGGCCTCGATCTATGCCGTTAACAGCGCGTCAATGACGAGCGGACGACAGGCCGTGCTCGGCCTGGCTGTGCCGCAGGATGCTCTCCATCTGGTCCTTCAGGTGGAGCTTGCGCTTCTTCAGAGTGACTTCTTCGAGTTGCTCGGGTTCGGATAGATACGGGCGGGTGGCGAGATTATGGATGCGTTCGTCGAGGTCGTGGTGCTGACTGGCGAGTTGGCGGAACTCGTCGTTGCTTTCCAACAGCTGCTGCCTTATTGCTTCGAAATCTGTCGGCATTTCCGCCTCCTGATTGGAGCTACCCGAGGACATTCATAACCGGGAAACTACCACAAGGCACAAGGGGCATCAAGGTGAAGCGTCAAGCCCTTCCCGCCACAGGATGAGGGCGTCTTCCGGCGGTTTGACGTAGTAGCCGGGCCGGGTGGCGGCCACCCGGAATCCCAGCCGCTCGTAGAGCGCCAGGGCCGCCGCGTTGGAAGCCCGAACCTCGAGCGTGGCCCTGGTGGCCCCGCTGGCGGCGGCCTCGGCCATCACGTGCCGGAGGAGCGCCGTCGCTCGCCCCTGCCGGCGGACGGCTGGCGCCACGGCGAGTGTATTTATGTGCAACTCGTCGAAAATGACCCAGCAGACGCAGAACGCCACGACGGCGCCATCGGCCTCGCGGAGCACGTAGGCGCGCGTGACGTCGGAGTTCTCGAGCTCCCACACCAGCGTCTCGCGCGGCCACGGATTGGTGAACGACTCGGCTTCGAGCGCGGCGACCGCGTCGAGATCGCTGCCGCGGGCCCCGGCGCGCAGCCGTTCGACCTGCATCAGCGACGCGGAACCGGCGGAACGGCGGAGCCGGACCGCGCGCGATCGCGCGCGAGCTCCGCGTCGGAGCGGCGGACGTAGAGGGGCACGAGCGCGTGCGGCGCGACCGCGCGCGCGGGATCGGCCGCGGCGATCAGGCCGGCAGCGCCGGCCAGCGGGGGCACCGCACCGGGAATCACCGCGCGTTCGCCCAGGCCGGCGCGGATGACGTCGGCGTAGCGGACGGCGCCGTCGCCGGCGAAGTGCACGCGCGCGCCGGTCTCGATCCTGCCGATCCAGTTCTCGATCGTCGCTTCCGGCGACAGCGAAGTCGGCGGCTCGAGGACCGTACGTCCGTCGGAGGCGTACAACGCCGCGAACACCTCCCGCCGATGCGCATCGATCCAGACCGCGCGGCAGGACTCGCCGGCTTCGAGGCCGGAAACTCCGGAGCCTCCGGCGGCCGGGAAGACCAGCGCCTCGAACGCGCTCACCGGCGCGACGCGCCTGCCGCGCGCCAGCGCGAGCCCCTGGATGGTGGCGATGCCGACGCGCAAGCCGGTGAACGATCCCGGGCCGGTCACGACCGCGAACGCGTCGACCTCCGCGAGCGCGACGTGCGCCTCGTTCAGGATCGCCATCAGCTCCAGCGGCAACCGCTGCCCGTGCGTCCGCGACGGATCGCCTTCGCGCTCGATCGCGAGCGCGCCGTCGCGCACGATCGCCGCGCTGCCGGCGGCCGACGACGTGTCGAGCGCGAGAATCAGCATCGATCTGCAATGTTATACTCGCGCCAGTCCCCGCCGATGTCCTCCCCTCCCGTGTCGGTCGAGCCGGCCGGCGCCACGCCGGCGATGCGTCAGTACTTCGAGGCGAAGCGCCAGTACCGCGACGCGATCGTCTTCTTCCGGATGGGAGATTTCTACGAGATGTTCTACGAGGACGCGCTGACCGCGGCGCGCGCCCTCGAGCTGACGCTGACCTCGCGATCGAAGGACGCGGCGGGCGGCGCGATTCCGATGTGCGGGGTGCCGCACCACGCCGCCGACGGGTACATCGCGCGCCTGGTGAAGAAGGGATTCCGTGTCGCCGTCGTCGAGCAGGTCGAGGACCCGAAGAAGGCCAAGGGGCTGGTGCGCCGGGAAGTCGTGCGGGTGGTCTCGCCCGGGACGCTGACCGACGCGGGCTATCTCGACGCGCGGGAGCCGGCGTTCATGCTGTCGCTGGCGCCGGCGAGCGGCGCGCCGGGCTTCGGCGTGGCGCTGCTCGACCTCTCGACCGGCGAGTTCACGACGGCCGAGTACGCCGGCGAGACGGCGATGGCGTCGCTGGCAGACGAGCTCGCGGTGCTGAGGCCGCGCGAGCTGCTCGCGCCGGCAGGCTTCGCCGGCGCCGCGCCGCTGGTGGCGGCGGCGCGCATCGACGCGCGGATCACGCAGGCGGAGCCGTGGACGTTCGAGTACGAGGCCGCCCGCCGGACGCTGCTGGAGCAATTGCAGACGCAGTCGCTGCTCGGCTTCGGCGTCGAGGGACGCACCGCCGCCGTTGCCGCGGCCGGCGCGCTCGTGCACTACCTGCGCGACACCCAGAAGGCCGATCTCGCGCACGTTCGCGGGCTCTCGTTCCGCACCGGCGCCGACTGCCTGATCGTCGACCCGACCACGCTGCGCAACCTCGAAGTGATCGAGGCCGCCGACGGCGGCCGCGCCGGATCGCTGCTGCACGAGATCGATCGAACCATCACGCCGATGGGCGGGCGGCAGCTGCGCGCCTGGCTGCTGCGTCCGCTGGTCGCCATCGAGCGGATCCAGGATCGCCTCGACGCGGTCGAGGACTTCGCCTTCCGCGGCACGGCGCGCGCCAAGCTGCGCGAGACGCTGAAGTCGATTCACGACATCGAACGGCTGGTGGCGCGCGCTGCGCTCGGGACCGCGGGGCCGCGCGACCTGGTGGCGCTGCGGCAGTCGATCGCGGCCGTGCCGCGCGTCCGCCTGCTGCTCGACGAGTTCCAGTCTCCCCTCGTGCGCAGCCTGGCGGCGGAGCTCGACGACGTCGCGGACGTCCGCGACGCGCTGGCGGCCTCGCTCGTCGAGGCGCCGCCGGCCGCGGCGCGCGACGGCGGCGCCATCCGCGACGGCGTCGACGGCGAGCTCGACGAGCTGCGCGGCATCAGCCGGAGCGGCAAGCAGCGGATTGCCGCGATGGAGGAGGCCGAACGGGCGCGCACCGGCATCGCCTCGCTGAAGATTCGCTACAACCGCGTGTTCGGGTACTACATCGAGGTCTCCAAGTCGAACCTCGGCGGCGTGCCCGCGGACTACCATCGCAAGCAGACCATCGCCGGCGGCGAGCGCTTCATCACCCCGGCGCTCAAGGAGTACGAAGAGAAGGTCCTCGGCGCCGACGAACGCATCCTCGAGCGCGAGGTGGAGATCTTCGACGCGCTGCGCGGGCGGGTCGCGGCGGCGGCGCCGCGAATCCAGGACACCGCGCGCGGCCTGGCGGCGCTCGACGTCCTGGCCGGGCTCGCCGAGACCGCGGCGGTGCACAACTACACCAAGCCGCTGATGCACGCCGGCGACGAGCTGACCGCCGCCGACGCGCGGCACCCGGTCGTGGAACGGCACGTCGCGGACGCCTTCGTGCCCAACGACGTCGCGCTCGACGCCGCGGCGCAGCAGCTGATCATCCTGACCGGCCCCAACATGGGGGGCAAGAGCACCTACCTGCGGCAGTGCGCGCTGCTCAGCCTGATGGCGCAGGCGGGATCGTTCGTGCCGGCGCGCAGCGCCAAGCTGCCGATCGTCGATCGCATCTTCGCCCGCGTCGGCGCGTCGGACAACATCGCCCGCGGCCAGTCCACGTTCATGGTGGAGATGCAGGAGACCGCCAACATCCTGCACTGCGCGACCTCGCGCAGCCTGGTGATCCTCGACGAGATCGGCCGCGGCACGGCCACGTTCGACGGCCTGAGCCTCGCCTGGGCGGTCGCGGAATATCTCGCCTCGAACCCGCGGTCGCGGCCGAAGACGATCTTCGCCACGCACTACCACGAGCTGACCGATCTGGCGGACGCCCTCCCCTCCGTGGCCAACTTCCACGTCGTGGTGCGCGAGTGGAAGGACGATCTGGTGCTGCTGCGGAAGGTGGTGCCGGGGCGGGCGGACCGCAGCTACGGCATCCAGGTGGCGCGGCTCGCCGGACTGCCGCCGGCGGTGGTCTCGCGCGCCCGGGAGATCCTCACCGGCCTCGAGCGCGACGAACTGTCGCGCGGCGGCCGGCCCTCGTTGAGCGGCGCCGCGCCGCAGCAGCAGCTGGGCCTGTTCGCCGCCCCCGCCCCGGAGGACGATCCGCTGCGGCTCAAGCTGCGCGGCCTCGACCTCGACAACCTCACGCCCATGCAGGCCCTCACGCTTCTCGCGCAGCTCAAGGAGGAAGCGGGATCGTGACCGTCACTTCCGCCCGGCGTTCGGCGCGCGGGCGTCGGGTGCTGGCCGTCGTCGCGCTGGGCGCCGTCGCGCTGTCCGCGGGCGCGTGCGGCACCGCGCGCGACGATCCAGGCTACGTCGTCGTCGGCATGACGAACTCCGCGGTGAATCTCGATTCGCGCGTCGGGATCGACGAGGCGTCGCAGAAGGCGCATCAGCTCCTCTACAACTCGCTGGTGCGCATCGACGCCAGCCTGCGCGTGGTGCCCGAGCTGGCCGAATCGCTCGAGCGCCCCGATCCGCTGACCTACGTGGCGCGGATCCGCCGCGGCGTGACGTTCCACGACGGCCGCGAGCTGACCGCCGAAGACGTCGCGTACACGTTCCGCAGCCTGATCGATCCGAAGTTCATCGGGCGCACCAATGCCTACCGGAACGTCGCGGCGGTCGACATCCTCGACCCATACACCGTCGCATTCCGGCTGAAGGCGCCGTTTGGATCGTTTCCGATCAATCTCGTGATGGGCATCGTCCAGGCGGGATCCGGCAGCGCGAACGCGCGGTCGCCCGTCGGCACCGGGCCCTACAAGCTGGTTTCGTTCCGGCCGGACGATCGCATCGTGCTGGCGCGGTTCGACGAGTACTTCGACGGGCCGGCGAAGAATCCCGGGCTCGTGCTGAAGGTGGTGCCCGACGACACGATGCGCGGCCTCGAGCTGCGCAAGGGGACGGTGGACCTGGTCGTCAACGACGTCTCCCCCGACATCGTCTGGCAGATGCAGCGCGAAGGGAAGCTGCGCATCGAGACGGCTGCCGGCACCGACTACGCCTACGTCGCCCTGAACCTGAGAGATCCGATCCTGCAGCATGTCGACGTACGGCGCGCGCTCGGGTTCGCGATCGATCGCCAGGCCATCGTCAAGTACCTGCGCCGCGGATTCGCCGCTCCGGCGGTCGGCGTCCTGCCGCCGATGTCGTGGGCGTTCCGCCGCGACGTGTTCGAGTTCCGCCACGATCCTGCAGAAGCCGCCCGCCTCCTCGATGCGGCCGGGTATCCGGATCCGGACGGCGACGGGCCGCGGCCGCGGCTGACGCTCACCCTCAAGACATCGACCGCCGAGGTCTACCGGATTCAGGCGGCGGCGATCCAGCAGGATCTGGCGCGCGTCGGCGTGGCGCTGCAGATCCGATCGCAGGAGTTCGCCACGCTCCAGCGCGACATGGTGGCGGGCAACTTCCAGATGTACACGGCGCAGTTCGTGGGGGTCACCGACCCCGACATGCTGCGTCTGCTCTACCACTCCAGCCAGGTGCCGCGCGCCGGCATCAACCGCGTGCACTATCGCAATCCCGAGGTCGACGGCCTGATCGAACGCGCGTCCTCCGCGCTGGACGACGGCGAGCGGCGCGCGCTGTACGGAGACATCCAGCAGGCGGTCGCCCGGGACGTTCCCTACATTCCGCTCTGGTACAAGACCAACGTGGCGGTGTTTCAGCCCGATCTCCAGGGCGTGCGCCTCTCGCCAATCGCGGACTTCACGTTCCTCAAAGATGTGTATCGGGCGCGCCGCCGGTAGCGTCCGGGCCGCCCTGATCGCCGCCGCGCTGGCGATCGCGGCGATGGCGCCGCTTTCAGTGCACGCGTCGGAGCGCTACGATCCGCGGCTCCGCTTCCGCACCATCCGCACGCCGCATTTCGACATTCACGCGCATCGAGGGGAGGAGGCGCTCGCCCGCCGCCTGGCCGCGATCGCCGAGCGCGTCTTCGAGCAGTCGCGCACGACGCTGGGGGTGCCGCGCGGACGCGTCCAGGTGATCCTGGTGGACCAGAACGACGTGTCCAACGGGTGGGCCACGCCGTTCCCCTACGACACGATCGAGATCGCCGCCGCGGCGCCGCCGGTGTCGTCGCTCATCGGCAACACCACCGACTGGCTCGAGCTCGTCTTCATCCACGAGTACACGCACATCCTGCACCTGGATCGCACGCGCGGCTTCATGCAGGGGGTGCGCCGCACGTTCGGCAGGGTGCCGGCGGCGTTTCCCAACGGATTCCTGCCGGTGTGGCAGATCGAAGGTCTCGCCACGTTCCAGGAGAGCCGGACGACCGGCCAGGGGCGCGTCCCGGCGGGTGACTTCAGGGCCATCGTGGACGTGGCGGCGAGCCAGGGACGGTTCGAGCCGATCGATCGCGTGAGCGGCGGCCTCACTGACTGGCCCGGCGGGCATGCCCCGTATGCCTACGGCGCGTACTTCCATCAGTTCCTCGCGGACCGCTACGGCGCCGAGCGGCTCGCGCAGCTCGCGGACGCGACCTCGGGGCGCCTGCCGTTCTTCGGCGCCGGCGCGTTCAAGACGGTGTTCGGACGATCCTCGAGCGATCTCTGGAAGGAGTTCCGCGGGTCACGAACGTCCCCGGCACCGAGCCGGACCGACGCGCGCGCGCGGCGGCTCACGCATCACGGATTCACCGTCACGGCGCCGCGCGCCGCCCCGGACGGAACGATCTTCTACGCCGTGGCCAATCCGCACGGGTTCCCCGCTCTGATGCGCCTGCGCCCCGGCGGGGAGCCGTCGCGCGTCGCGTGGCGGGCGCTCGGCGGGCGGACGTCGATCGGCCGCGAGTGGATCGTGTTCGATCAGGTCGAAAGAGTGCGGTCCGTCGCGATCTACTCCGACCTCTATGCGGTCCGCACGACCGGCGGCGGCGTCGAGCGGCTGACGCGCGGACTGCGCCTCGCGGATCCGGATCTCTCGCCGGACGGCGGACGGATCGTGGCGACGTCGCAGGCCACCGGGCGCCGCGCACTCGTGCTGCTGCCCTTCACGCCCGGCGCGTCCGCCTCGCCGCGCACGCTCGTCGACGATCCCGAGGCCGACTACGAAGCGCCGCGGTGGTCCCCTGACGGCCGGACCATCGCCGCCGCGCGCCGATACAAGGGCGCATTCGACCTGGTGCTCGTCGATCCCCAGTCGGGCGGCGTGCACGTGCTGTACAGCCGTGATGACGCGCGCATCGCGACGCCTTCCTGGGCGCCGGATGGGCAGGCGGTGCTGTTCGCGTCCGCCGACGGCACTGCACCGTTTCAAATCTGTTGGGCCGACCGGAAAGGCTTCATCACACGCCTGACCGATACCGTCGGCGGCGCGCACTCTCCCGAGCTGGCAGCCGATGGAACGCTGATCTACGTCGGCTACACCAAGGACGGGAGCGACCTGTTCTCGGTCGCGTATGATCCGCGCGCCATCACTCGCGGGCAACCGGAACCCTGGGTCGGGTCTGGGCGTCGGACCTCGGATCCCGCCCCGCAGTCCGCCGGGACCGCCACCCTGGAAGGGGGGGCCGCCGACAGCTTCAAATACGACCCGCTGCGGACCCTGGCTCCCACCTACTGGACGCCGGTCATCGAGACGGATGCCGGCGAGACCGTGATCGGCGCGGGGACGGCGATGACGGACGCGCTGGGGCGCCATGCGTATGCCGCGAGCGCCGGCTGGAGCACGCGCGCGCGGCCCGACTGGAGCGTGTCATACGCCTACGACCGCTGGCGTCCGACGATCTTTGCCAGCTACTCCGACGACACCGATCCGGTCCGGCTCGGCGCGGTACGTTCGCGCGAGCTGTTCGCCGGCGCGCTGCTCGCCTTCCGGCGGCTTCGCGCCTCCGACACGTTCGCCGCCGGATTCGACGCGCAGACGGACACGCTCACCTGCGACGAGCCGTGCGCGGCAATCGATCCCCGGCGCGATCTCCGATCGCTGCGCGGCGGCTGGCTCCACGACCGGCGCCGGCAGTTCGGCTACTCCATCGGCGCGGAGGAGGGGTTCGCGCTCCAGGTCGCCGGCGAAACCAGCCGCGAGGCGCTCGGCTCCGATGGCAACGCGTCGGCAGCCATCGTCGACCTTCGCGGGTTCCAGCGCGTGTTCACACGCCACACCGTGCTGGCCGCCCGCATCGCCGCGGCTGCGTCGTTCGGCGACAATCGCGCGCGGCGCCTGTTCTCAGCCGCGGGCGCCGGACCGTCGTACCCGGTGTTCGACTTCGGCCGCGACGCGATCGGTCTGCTGCGCGGGGTTGCGCCCGACGATCTGGTCGGCACACGCGCTGCGGTGCTGAATCTCGATCTCCGCGTGCCGCTCGCGCGGCCGCAGCGCGGCGCCGGCACCTGGCCGATCTTTCTCCACACCGTCCACGCGGCCGCGTTCGTCGACGCCGGTCACGCGTGGGACCGCCGATTCCGCGCCGCCGACATCCGCACGTCCACCGGCGCCGAGATCTCCGCGGACGTCGTCGTTCTGCATTACGTGCCGCTGACGCTCACCGGCGGCGCCGCATGGACGCACGGCGCCGGGCGCGATCGCCTCGCCGGCTTCGCGCGGATCGGCTACGCGTTTTAACCGAGCTCCCAGCTGAAAGCTGAAAGCTGCTGTGTCAGAATGTCTGCGGCATGAAAACGAAATCGCGTTTTCTTCGCACGCCCGTCGAGCCGTTCACGGTGCAGGCGGACGCGGCAGCCGGCGATCTGCTGGCGCGGATGGAAAAGATTTCGTTCCAGGGGCGCAACCTGGCGACGGCGCGGCGCATCTGGGAGAAGATGCTCGGCGCCGACTGCACGATCTTCCTCGGCATGGCCGGCGCGCTCAGCGCCGGCGGGCTGCGGATGATCGTCGCCCACCTCATCGCCAACCGCTACGTCGACTGTCTGGTGTCGACCGGCGCGAACCTCTACCACGATCTGCACGAAACGCGCGGCCGGCACCACTTCATCGGGTCGCCGCACGAAGACGACGCCAAGCTGCAAGGCGAGCACATCGATCGCGTGTACGACACCTACGCGAGTGAAGACGAGTTCTGCGACAACGACGAGTGGATCGCGGCGTTCGCGCTCACGCTCGAGCGCAGGCCGTATACCTCGCGCGAGTTCCTGTACCGGCTCGGCGAGTACCTCTGGCAGCAGACCGGGCAGGACGGCATCCTCACCGCCGCGTACCGGGCCAACGTGCCGGTCTTCTGCCCGGCGATTGCCGATTCGTCCATCGGGATGGGCCTCTCGCAGGCCCGCAACCGCGACGCCACCGCCGGGCTCATCGACGTCATCGGCGACATCGTCGAGTCGGCGAACATCGTGATCCGCCACCCGCGCACGGCGTCGATCGTGCTGGGCGGCGGCACGCCGAAGAATTTCATCAACCAGGCGAGCGTGCAGGCGGAGTTCTTCGACGACCGCGTCGGCGGTCATCGCTACGCCCTGCAAATCGTGACCGACGTGCCGCACTTCGGCGGCGCCTCCGGCTCCAGCCTCGAGGAGGCGCGCAGCTGGGGCAAGCTGGCGACCGACGCCGAGCAGGTCACGGTCCACGCCGACGCGACCATCGCCCTGCCGCTGCTGGTCAGCGCGCTGGCGGGGAGCGCGCGCGAGACGCTCGCCGCCCGGAAGCCGATCGCCTTCGAGCTCTCGGGTCCGACGATGGCCGTCAACGGCCGCCCTTTTCCCGCCGCGCGCTTCGAGGCCCGCTAGTCATGGATGTCCCGTTCAAGTACGACCACACCGAAGCGCTGGTGTTCGGCGGCGCCCTGCCTCTCCGCCCCAGCTTCGACGAGGCCGCCGTCGTGATCCTGCCCTGTCCGGTCGATCGCACGACCTCATACGTCGGAGGCACGCGCAACGGTCCGCACGAGATCCTGCAGGCCTCTTCCCACATGGAGCTGTGGGACGACGAGCTGAAGGCGGACGTGCACGGCGTCGGCATCTACACGCTCCCCGAGATGGAGCTGCCGTTCGGCGAAATGGCGCCGCTCGTCGACGAGATCGAGCGCGTCGCCTACGAAATCATCGGGCGCGACAAGTTCCTGGTCACGATTGGCGGCGAGCACTCGATCACGCCGCCGCTCGTCTCCGCGGCGGCGCGGAAATACCCCGGCTTGTCCGTGCTGCAGATCGACGCCCACGCCGACATGCGCGACTCCTACATGGGCACGATCCACAACCACGCCTGCGCCATGCGGCGATCGCTCCAGTACGCGGAGGTGACGCAGGTCGGGATCCGCAGTCTCTCGACCGAGGAGGCCGAGGTCCTGCCGCAGCTGAAGAGCCGCGTGTTCTACGACGCCGACATGCGGCGCGGCCCGACGTGGATGGACGCGGTCGTCGAGGGCCTGTCGAACGACGTCTACGTGACCATCGACGTCGACGGAATGGATCCGGCAATCATGCCGGCGACCGGCACCCCCGAGCCCGGCGGCCTCTCCTGGCCGGAAATCACCCGCCTGCTGCGGCTCGTCTCGGAGAAGCGGCGCATCGTCTCCGCCGACGTGGTCGAGTTGAGCCCGATCCCCGGGATGATCGCCCCGAACTTCCTCTGCGCGAAGTTGATCTACAAGCTGCTGACCTACCGCTTTGCTGCCGACCCGCGCGCCCGGCGGCTGTAAACCCCCTATCCATCCGGCTGTATACCGGGTATACTCCCGGCGGTGCCGCTTCCAGAGTCCTTCGCCAAGGCGACTGACGCCCTGCAGCACGGCCACGGGGCCGAGGCGGCCAGCCTCCTCGTCCGCGCGCTGAAGACGCCCGGGCTCACGCGCGACGAGACGCTCCAGGTCCGCACCGCCCTCGCGGAAGCGTGGTTCCAGCAGGATGACATCCGGCAGGCGGCGGACGCACTCGGGCAGCCGCCCGAAGAGCGCGAGCGGCTGCATCCGGCACGCCTCTCCGAGCTGTGGCGGCTGCACGGGAAGCTGGCAATCGCCAAAGGGGAGCCCTCCCGCGGCATCGCGCTGCTCGGCCGCGCGCTGAAGCAGGCCGAGCGGGCGCACGACTCGCGCGCCATCGGGCTCACCCACTACGAACTGGGGCTCTGCTACCGCCACGTCGGCGACACCGCCATCGTCCGCGAGCACATCGCGCAGGCCGCGTCCGCGCTGCACGCCGCCGGCGACAGCCGCAATCTGGCGCTCGTGCATTCGCTGAGCGGCGTCACCCTCGCCCAGGAAGGGCGTCTCGACGAGGCGATGGCGGCGCTGCGCCAGGCAGAGCGGCTGGCGCTGATGGTCCGCGCCGGCGACGTCGTGGCCACGGTCTGCGGCAACCAGGCGAACGTGGCGATGATGCAGCACCGGCACGATCAGGCGCTGTCGCTCGCCGAGCGAAGCGTCGAGCTGCAGGAAGCGGCCGGCACGCCGCACGGGCTGGGCATCGCGCTCGCGTCGCTGGGCCAGATCAGCGTCCGGCTGGGCAACCTGCGCCGCGCCGAGCAGGCGCTCAATCGCGCGCTCGACGTCCGCAGCCCGCTTCAGTTCATGCGCGAGACCACCGGCGCGGTGTTCGATACGCTGGCGCAGATTCACCTGGTGCGCGGCAACCACGAGGAAGCCAGCCGCTGCCTGCAGCGCTCCCGTGAAGCCTACGGCGATTCGAACAAGTGGTACCAGTGGTCGGTGCAGGCGCTCGAGGCGCGGCTCGCCCTCCGTCGCGGCGATGCGCGCGCTGCCCTGGCGGCCGCCACGCAGATCTCGCGCTCTGACGACGCGCCGTCCGCGTACGTCGCGCAGGCGGAGCTGATCGCGATCGAGGCGCTCCTCGCGTCCGGCCGCCGCGACGAGGCCGAACAGCGGCTGAACGACGTCGCCGGCCAGTTCACCGCGGCCGGGATGAGCAGCGTCTGGGGAGAGTTCCTGCGGTTGCGCGGCCGGGTTCACGCGCAGGCCGGACGCGCGACCGAGGCGTATCACGACCTCGGTCAGAGCGTCAGCGTGTTCGACCTGCTCGGCGAGAAGTACCAGGCGGGACTGAGCCACCTCGAGCTGGGCAAGCTGGCGGGCTACGCCGGGGCGCGGTCGCGCGCGACGCGGTATCTCTCCGACGCGGTGGCGATCTTCGAGTCGCTGGACGCGCAGCCGGACCTCGCGGAGACGCGCGCGGCGATTGCCGCCATGCCCGCCGCCGGGACGGGGGCGTTCCTCGGCGTCAATGCGGACGGCGATGCCGCCCTCGTCCGCCGGATCGTGGACGCGGCGGTCACCCCCGCGCTCCTCGCCAAGGAGGGGGCGACGACGCTGCTCGAGGCGTGTGACGCGCAGGCGGCGATCATCTTCACGCAGCCGCAGAAGGGGGACGCGCACCTGGTGGCGGCGGCCGGCTGCGACACCGAAGCGGCGCGCGCCCTGGCGCGGGCGGCGCTGCGGGCGCTGACCGGCGGGCCGTCGCACCTCGTCGTCGTCGAGGGAATCGGCCGGGACCCGGCGGGGGCGCGGTATGCCGCGGTTTCGGCCGTCCGTCCGTTCTCGACGCCGATGATGCAGCGCTTCCACACCCTCTGCGCGGTGCTCCGTCAGGGATTCGAGCTGTGCTACGCCCGCGAGCGTCCGGCGGAACCGGCGCCCGGCACGGTGGAGCGCTCGCTGGAGCCGCTGCTGCCCGGGTTCGTGTGCTCGAGCGCCGCGATGCAGCGCGTCGCCGACCTGATCCAGCGCCTCCAGGGAAGCGACCTCACGGTGCTCATCACCGGCGAGAGCGGCACCGGCAAGGACCTCGTGGCACGCGCGATCCATGCGGGGTCGGCGCGCTCAGGCGCGATGTTCCTGCCCTACAACTGCACCAGCGCGACGCGCGAGCTGGCCGACAGCCAGTTGTTCGGCCACCGCCGCGGCAGCTTTACCGGCGCGATCTCGGACCAGCCGGGCGTCATCCGCAGCGCGTCGGGCGGGACGATCTTCCTGGACGAGATCGGCGACCTGCCGCTCGACGTCCAGCCCAAGTTCCTGCGATTCCTCGAGCAGGGGGAAATCCTCCCGGTCGGCGAGACCCGCCCGATCCGCGTCGACGTCCGCGTGGTCGCCGCGACCAATGCGGATCTCGAGCAGCGGGTCACCGAGGGACGGTTCCGCGAAGATCTCTTCTACCGGTTGAGCGTCATCCGCATTCACGTCCCGCCGCTGCGCGACCGGCGCGAGGAGATTCCCCACCTCAGCACGTTCTTCGCGCGCGAAGCGTGCGAGCGCCTCGGCAAAGCTGACGTGCGCCTGAGCCCGGAGACGCTCGACCTGTTCGACGCGTACAGCTGGCCGGGCAACGTCCGCCAGCTGCGGAACGAAGTGCAGCGCGCCGTCGCGATGGCCGCGTCCGGAGGGCTCATTACTCCCGATCTGCTCTCCCCTGTCTTCGCCGGGCCGGACGACACGCCCTCGGCGCCGCGGCGCGCGCGCAACGTGACCTTGTCGGCGGCGGTCGAGCGGCTGGAGCGCGAGCTGATCGAGGGGGTGCTGCAGCGCACCGCCGGGAATGTCTCGCAGTCGGCGCGCGCGCTGGGCCTCACGCGCCGCGGGCTCTATCTGAAGATGGAGCGGCTGGGGATCGAATACAAAGTATCCACGGTGTGAGCCACATGGTTACCTGGTATACGATTTTCACCGGCGCTGACGATCTGCGTAAATCGAAGTAACGTCTTTTAATCCAGCGACTTATCGTCGGCAATCACAGTTTGGTCGTCCTGCGGCCCGCGCCTTGTAATAAGGGATGGCGGATTCACCAACAACCGGAGGACTCATGGAGCAGCGTCTTCGCCTCGTTCAGGGCAGCCAGCCTCGCGCCGAGAAGCGCACCTCGGAACGCCGGCCTGTGGCCGTGCCGGGGCAGATCGTGTGGAAGGACGCCCGCGGCAACACCAGGCTCGCCTCGGTGGTGACGCGCGACGTGAGCGATCACGGCGTCTCCGTGCAGGCGCTGACCGGCGCCGCGATTCCGCTCTACCGGCTGGTGTACTTCCAGGTCGATCGCGAGGCGCGTCATCGCCCGGATCTGCCCGAAGCGCTGCGGAAACCGAACGTCCTGTCGGCCATCTTCCGCGTCAGCGACGACAGCCGCGCGACCGGCGCCCCCTCGTCCTACGCGTTGCGCCTGCTCGTCGAACCGGTCCGCGCCGCCGCCCCGCAGGTCGAGACCCGCACCGCCTGAGACGCGCTCGCCGCGATTCGCGCGGCGAGGCGCCGACCGTGCACGCCGCCCACTGCGGCTCAAACCTGCAGGCCTGCGGATACGAGGTATGCACTCGAGCCGCGGATGTGGAAGTCCTCCTGATCGGCTCTCCTGCCGTTCGTCCCAAATCCGGCGCGCCCGGCGCCGTCCGTTCTAGAATTGCTGCTCCATCCAGAGGAACTGCCATGATCGATAGACGCGAGTTCGTACAGTCGATGCTGGCGCTGGGCGCGGCAACCACGCTTCGTCCCGCCTCGGTGCTGTTCGCGGCCCCCAATCAGGAGCTGAAGGGGCTGGCCGACGTGGCGCTGACGACCGCGAAGCAGCTCGGCGCCTCTTACGCGGACATCCGCATCAACCGCTATCGCAACCAGTTCCTGTTCACCCGCGACCGCCGCGTCCAGAACATCGTCAACGCCGAGGATTTCGGCTTCGGCGTGCGGGTGCTGGTCGACGGCACCTGGGGCTTCGCCAGCAGCAGCGCCGTCACCAGGGACGACGTCGCCGCGATCGCCCGGCAGGCGGTCGGCATCGCGAAGGCGAACAAGGCCATCAACACCGATCCGGTGCGCCTGGCGCCCGTCGAGTCCTATCCCGATGCGGAGTGGAACACGCCGGTGAAGAAGGATCCCTTCGAGGTCCCGATTCAGCCGAAGATCGACCTGTTGCTGCAGATCAACGACGAAGCGCTGAAGGTCCCCGGCGCCACGTTCGTCTCCGCCTTCATGCTGTTCGTCAACGAGAAGAAGTTCTTCGCCTCCAGCGAGGGCTCGTACATCACCCAGTCGCTGATCCGCTCCTACCCCACGTTCTCGATCACCGCGGTCGATCGATCGACCAATCGCTTCTACCAGCGCAACGCGCTGGTGGCGCCGATGAGCATGGGCTACGAGTACATCGAGAGCCTGCCGCTGCTGCAGGAAGCGAAGCAGGCCGCCGAAGAAGCGGTCGCGATGCACAAGGCCAAGCCGGTCGTCCCCGGCCAGAAGACGCTGATCCTGCACCCCTCCAACCTGTGGCTCACGATCCACGAGTCGGTCGGCCATCCGACCGAGCTGGATCGCGCGCTCGGCTACGAGGCGAACTTCGCCGGCACCAGCTTCCTGACCACCGACAAGCTGGGCACGTTCCAGTTCGGCGCGCCGACGGTCAACATCGTCGGCGACAAGACGCAGGAGAAGGCGATGGCCACCTGCGGCTATGACGACGACGGGGTGAAGACGACCAGCTTCCCGATCATCAAGGACGGCACGTTCGTCGGCTACCAGACGACGCGCGACCAGGCGCATCTGATCGGACAGACGAAGTCGCACGGCTGCAGCTATGCCGACAACTGGTCGTCGGTCCCCTTCCAACGGATGCCCAACGTGTCGCTGCTGCCGAACGAGAAGGACGTCACCGAGCAGGACATCATCTCGGCGACCGAGGACGGCATCTTCGTGAAGGGAGACAGCAGCTACTCGATCGACCATCAGCGCTACAACTTCCAGTTCAGCGGCCAGACCTTCTGGGAGGTGAAGAACGGCCGGATCACCACCCAGCTGCGCGACGTCGCGTATCAATCGAACACGCCGGAGTTCTGGAAGTCGCTCGACATGCTCGGCGGCAAGTCGACGTATGCGCTGGGCGGCGCGTTCAGCGACGGCAAGGGGCAGCCGGTGCAGAGCAACTCGGTCAGCCACGGCTGCCCGGTCGCGCGGTTCGCGAAAGTGAATGTTTTGAACACCGCACGCTGATCAACGGAGGGTGGCGGAGGGAACGGATCTCAAAAACGGAGCAACGGAGGCAACGGAGGTGAACGGAGCAAGAATATGATTCCTGCTCTCCGTTCACCTCCGTTCCCTCCGTTCCTCCGTTTTGAGATCCGTTCCCTCTCCGCCCACCTCCGTTCGACAGCCGAAGGACGCTCATGATCTGGACACGCGAACAGGCCAAGGCGCTCACCGACAGGGCGCTCTCGTACAGCAAGGCGGAGGAAACGCAGGTCGTACTCACCGGCGGCGATCGCGCGAACGTGCGCTTCGCGCGCAACAGCGTGACCACGGCCGGGGCGTCGTCAGGCTACAGCCTGGCGATCGTCGCGAAGTTCGGCCAGAAGAGCGGCACCGTCACCGCGTCGGAGTTCAGCGATGCCAGCCTGCAGCGCGCCGCGCGCAACGCCGAGGAGATCGCCAGGCTGTCGCCCGACAACCCCGAGGCGATGCCGATGCTCGGCGCGCAGACGTACGCGGCGTTGAACCCGTACTTCGAAGACGCGGCGGGCGCGACGCCGGACTGGCGGGCGAATGCCGTCAAGGCGGCGATCGACGAGGCCAGGACGAAGAACGTCGTGGCGGCGGGCTTCGTCGAGACCTCGGCGCAGATCCAGGCGGTGGCCACCTCCAAGGGGCAGTTCGGCTACGGGCGGTTCACCGCCGCCGACTACAACCTCACCGCGCGGACGCCGGACGGCAGCGGCTCCGGCTGGGCGTCGAAGTCGTACAACGAGCTGCGGCTGCTGGATCCCGTGCGGCTGGCCGGCGCCGCCATCGACAAGGCCGCCCGCTCGCAGAATCCGACCGCGATCGAACCGGGCAAGTACACCGTCGTCCTCGAGCCGGCGGCGATGGCGGATCTGATCGTCAACCTGATCTTCGCCGCCGATGCCCGCCAGTCCGACGAGGGACGCAGCTTCTTCTCGAAGAAGGGCGGCGGCACGCGGCTCGGCGAACAGATCGTCGGTGAGAAGGTCCGGCTCTATTCGGATCCTGCGCACCCGCTGGCCCCGTCGCTGCCGTTCGACGGCCAGGGCCTCCCGGTGAAGAAGATCGACTGGATCGACAAGGGGGTGCTCAAGAACCTGTCGTACTCGCGCTTCTGGGCGCAGAAGCAGGGCAAGGAGCCGACGCCGAATCCCGGCAATCTGATCATGGACGGCGGCACCGCCACCATGGACGATCTGATCCGCGGCGTCGAGCGCGGCGTGCTGGTGACGCGCTTCTGGTACATCCGTTCGCTGGATCCGCAGACGCTGCTCGTGACCGGGCTGACCCGCGACGGGCTGTTCCTGATCGAAAAAGGCAAAGTGACCCGACCGGTCAAGAACATGCGCTGGAACGAAAGTCCGGTGTTCGCGCTGAACAATCTCGACGCGATGACGGCGCCCGAGCGTACCGTCAGCGGCGAAGGTGTCGGCGGCTCGGGCTTCGCGGTGGTGTGCCCCGCGGCGCGGATCCGCGAGTTCACGTTTACGTCGGGGTCTGACGCTGTGTAGTTGCCAGTTGCCGGTTGCCGGTTGCC
>DASSPH010000096.1 GCA_035699745.1 Vicinamibacterales bacterium | reverse complement strand
GGACCGCGGCTGCGGATGATCTGCAACGGCGACGAAGAGGTGAACGCGCTCCGGTCCGAGCTCTCCGCGACCGTCCAGGCGCCGCAGCCGGTCGCCGAACGGTATCGCGCCAAGGAGATGCTCCAGCGGGCGGCGAAGGCGCCAGGACCGCTCGAAACGATGCTGGCGCCCCCCTCCGATCAGCCGCTGACCGACGCGGTGAAGGTGAGCTGCTTCGTGCGGCTCGCCGATCCCGCGCGTCCGAGCGACATGCTGCCGAGTACGCAGGTTCGACGGGGCGAGCTGGTGACGGTGGAGCTGACGCCGCGCGAGATCGAGGCGATCGCGGACCTCGGCCCGGAGACCGGCATCGCCGCGATCGAAACCGGAGAGCCGCTCGCCCTGCCGCACCCCGTCGTCACGCCACGCGCGGTGACGGAGCCGCCGAGCCGCGTGCCGAACTCCGTCGTCACCGCCGGACCGGTCGTCCTCGCCGATCCCGCCGTCCCGGCCGTCCTCATCGGCATCGTCGACGTGGGCGGCTTCGATTTCGCGCACCCCGACTTCCTGACGACCGACGTGACCCGGAAGACGCGCTTCGTGAGCGTCTGGGACCAGGGCGCGCCGAAGGGATCGCCGCTGGGGCCGCCGCCGGCGCACTTCACCGACGGCGCCGAAATCACGGGCGAGCGCATGAACCGCGCGCTCGAATGGAGCCGCGCGCACAAGGTGGGCGCCACGGATCTGCTGCGCCAGTCGTCGCAGCGTCCCGGCGCGCACGCCACGCACGTGGCGAGCATCGCGGCCGGCAACAAGGGCGTCTGCCCGGAAGCCGCGATCGCCGGAGTCCTGATTGCCCTGACCGAAAAGGACAAGTCGCGTCACGCGTCGCTGTACGACTCGACGCGGCTGGCGCACGCGGTCGACTACCTGTTCGGCCTCGGCGAGCGGCTGTACGGACGGCGGATTCCGACCGTGATCAACATTTCCCTCGGCACGAACGGCCACGCGCACGACGGGACGAGCGCCATCTGCCAGTGGATCGACGCGGCGCTGATGACGCCGGGCCGCTGCGTGTGCGTCGCGGCCGGGAACGCCGGACAGGAGGCGCCGCAGTTCGCCGGCGACCTCGGCTTCCTGATGGGCCGCATTCACGCCAGCGGACAGGTCGCCGCGCGCGGGCTCGAGACGAACCTGGAATGGCAGGTCGTCGGCAACGGCATCGCCGACGTGTCGGAGAACGAGCTGGAGATCTGGTACGAGGCGGGCGACGAATTCGAGGTCCGCCTGCGCTCCCCCTCCGGCGTCTGGATCGGCCCGGTGCGGCCGGGGGAATACGTCGAGAACCGGCGCCTGCCGAGCGAGACGTTCGTGTCGATCTACAGCCAGCAGTACAACGTCGCCAACGGCGCCAACCGCATCTCCATCATCCTGAGCCCGCGCCTGAAGGCGCCGGTGGTCGGCATCGAAGCCGGCACGTGGCTCGTGCGCTTCAAGGGCGTCGAAGTCCGCAGCGGCCGGTTCGATGCGTGGATCGAGCGCGACGATCCGCGCCCGCTGGGCCGCATCGGCGAAGTGGACGCGTGGAGATTTCCCTCGTACTTCTCCCAGCGCTCGAATGTCGATCGATCCTCGGTGAGCTCGCTGGCCTGCGGCCACCGCGTGATCTCGGTCGGCAACTGCGAGGAGGCGGCCGAACGCATCAACCGATCGTCGAGCCAGGGCCCGACCCGCGACGGGCGCTACAAGCCCGAGATCGCCGCGCCTGGGACGGACGTCATCGCCGCGCGCGGCTTCGCCCCGCCCGACCGCCCGTGGATCGCGATGAGCGGGACCAGCATGGCCAGCCCCTACGTCGCCGGTGTCGCGGCGCACATGCTCGCGCGCGAGCCGCGGCTGACCGCCGCGCAGGTCCTCGGGATCATGCGCCGCACGGCGCAGCCGCTGCCGGGATCGGACTACCGCTGGCAGGATGCCGCCGGCTTCGGGCTGATTCAGCCGGACGCATGCCTGACGGAGATCCACAAGCCGTTCGCTCCGGTCGATCTCGACAAGAAGCCCGTCGCGTGGTCGCGCGGCGATCACAAATGAAGCTCACCGTCTTCCACGCGTCGGACGGCGACTGCCTCCTGCTGTCGTCGAAAGACAGCACGCCGCGACGCATCCTGATCGACGGCGGCCGCGCCGCGTCCTATCAGAAGAACACGCGGGCATTCCTCGGCGCACTCCGCACGGCGAACGAGAAGATCGACGTCGTCTGCGTCTCGCACATAGACGACGACCACATCACCGGCATCCTTCAGCTCGTCGAGGACGAAGTGGAGTGGAGGGCGTTCGAGTTTCTGCTGACCGACACTCCGGGTGCGGCACCGCCGGCAGTGGCGCGGCCGCCGGAGATCGGCGAGGTGTGGCACAACGGCCTGTTTCATCTGGTCGGCAAGGACATCGAGCCGAGGGTCGAGGGGGTCCTCGAGAGCGTGGCGACGCTGCTGGCAGGCGCGCGGGACGAGGAACTGCAGGATCTCGCGTCCGAGCTCGACGATCTCGCGACCGGCGAGCGGTCGTCGATGGAACTCTCCCGGCGCCTCTCGGAGCACCAGCTCGGCATTCCGCTGAACCCGCGATCGGACGGCCCGCTGATGATGCGCGGCGAACCGGGCAGCCCGGCGAACGGCGAGACCATCACGCTGGGGAAGCTGAAAATCTTCGTCCTCGGTCCGTCGGATGACGACATACAGAAGCTGCGCGTCAAATGGGAAACGTGGCTCGACGAGAACGCGGACAAGGTTCAAGACCTGCAGGAACGGATGCTCGACGACGAAAAAGATCTCGGGACGCTGAGCCCTCGGATCGTCGCCAACCCGATGCTGGACACGGCGCTCGGCGAGGGATTGAAGAACGTGACCGAAGCGAATCTGGCCTCGCTGATGCTGCTGATCGAAGAGGACGGCGTGTCGGTGCTCCTGACCGGCGACGGCGTCTCACAGGAAATCCTGGACGGGCTGGCGCATCACGGAAAACTCGACGCGAACGGCCGGATCCACGTCAACGTGCTGAAGGTGCAGCACCACGGCGCGCTGGGAAACGTCGAAGCCAAGTTCGTGAAGGCGGTCACCGCCGATCACTACGTGTTCTGCGGCAACGGGGCGCACCACAACCCGGAGATCGAGGTGGTGGAGGCGTTCGCGCAGGCGAGGCTCGCCGGGATCGAAGGGAGCGGCCCGCTCGGCCCGGCCACGCCGTTCAAGTTCTGGTTCACGAGCAGTTCGCAGACACCTGGTCTGACCGCGGCGCGGAAGGACCACATGAAATCGGTCGAAGACAAGGTAGAAGAGCTGCGGCAGGGTCACACGGCGCAGATGCTCGCCCCCACCTTCCTCGAGGAGGGGCACTTCGAGGTGCTCTGAGCTGAGGGCAGGCTCAGTGCGCAGTGCGCAGTGCGCAGTGCGCGGTGCGCGGTGCGCAGTGCTCAGTGCTCAGTGCTCAGTGCGCAGTGCTCGGTGCGCGGGGCGCTTGCCCGCCCACCCAAAAAACACCACCGGCGAACTGCCGGCGCGGGTGTATGCTCCCGCCCATTGGCCGGAGGGCATGCGTTGGGAGGAGGACTCATGGGCAGATCTCGGCTCCGTCTGTGGTGCGTCGCAGCGTTTCTCGGCGTCTGGCTTGGTGCCGCCGGCTCGGCAGCGGCGCAGGAAATCTACGGGTCGGTCCTCGGCACGATTCAGGACACCTCCGGCGCGCGCATTCCCGGCGCCACGGTGGCGATGACCAATCGCGACACCAACCTCGTGCTCACCACGGTGACGAACGAGACCGGTGCGTTCACCTTCTCCAACGTCCTGCCGGGCACCTATGACGTGAAGGTGACGCTCCAGGGATTCAAGGAGTTCGCACAGCAGGGCGTGCCGGTCACCGCCGGCGCGATCAGCCGCGTCGACGCCAGGCTGCAGGTCGGCACGCTCTCCGAGGTGGTCACCGTGCAGTCGGAATCGGCGCTGTTGAAGACCGACAAGGCCGATACCGGCTCGCAGTTCAGCGCCCGGGAAGTCATGGACCTGCCGCTGCCGGAGTTCCGCAATTATCAGAGCCTGCTGGACCTGGTGCCCGGATCGACGCCGTCGGATTTCCAGAATGCGGAGATCGACACGCCGGCGCGCTCGCTGCAGACCACCATCAACGGCACCAACCCCAACGCCAACAGCACGCGCGTCGACGGCGCGACCAACCAGAACACGTGGCTGCCCCACCACACGCTGTCGGTGGCGCCGGCGGAAACGATCGCCGAGGTCAACGTCAGCACCGGCAGTTTCTCCGCGGAGCAGGGGCTGGCCGGCGGCGCGGCCGTCACGGTGATCACCAAGTCGGGCACCAACCAGCTGCGCGGCGTCGGCTTCGGCTACTACACCGATCAGCGGTTCCGCGCGCAGTCGTATTTCGCGCGGCGCGCCGGGACGCCCAAGTCGCCGACCAATCACCACATCGACGGCGGCACGCTGGGCGGGCCGATCGTCCGGAACAAGCTGTTCTACTTCGCCGCGTTCGAAGGGCAGTACCGGAACACCGAGGGAGAGTCGATCTACACCGTGCCGACGGAGAAGATGCGCCGCGGCGACTTCACCGAGGCGTTGAATACCAATGGCTCGCTGCAGTTGATCTACGACCCGCTGACCGGCGACATCGACGGCCGCGGCCGGACGGCGTTTCCCGGCAACGTCATCCCGGCGGACCGCATCAATGCGATCGCGCAGAAGATCAACGCCTTTTATCCGCTGCCGAACCGGCCCGGCACGTCCAGCAACTTTTTCAAGGAGTTCGTCTCGACCTTCAAGCGCAACCAGTACGACGTGAAGATCAACTGGAACCGCGCCCCGGGCCACCTGGTGTGGGGAAAGATCGGCCTGATGGACGCCACCGTCAGCAACCTGCAGAAGCTGTCGTTCGAGGGCGGCGGGCTCGGCAAGACGAAGACCTGGGTCGGCACGATCGGCCAGACGTTCACGCCGACGCGATCGCTCGTGATCGACACGACGATCGGCTACTCGCTGCTCGACCAGGGAGGACACGGCCCCGACTACGGCACCAACTACGGGCTCGAGCTCGGCGTGCCGGGCACGAACGGTCCCGACATCCGCCAGAGCGGCATGCCGGTGTGGGGCAATGGCATGAGCGCGCAGGGATCGACCGACAGCTGGAACCCGTATACGCGCTTCGATCCGTCGTATTCCGCCACCGCCAATTTCTCGAAGCTTTCCGGCGCCCACACGCTGCGGTGGGGCGCCGCCGTCGATCGGCAGGCGCTGAATCACTGGCAGCCGGAAGTGGGCGTCGGTCCCCGCGGCCGCCTCGACTTCAGCGGCAACCTCGCCGGGCTGCGCGGCGGCCAGACGCCGAACTTCTACAACCAGTACGCCGCGTTCCTGCTCGGACTGACGTCGCAGGTGCAGAAGAGCTATCAGTGGGAGACGATGACGACGCGCGAGTGGCGGTACGGGTTCTACTTCGGCGATCGCTGGCAGTACCGCGACGTGACGCTCGATCTCGGCCTGCGCTACGAATACTTCCCCATGGTGCAGCGCGCCAACGGACGCGGCGTCGAAGTCCTCGACGTCCGCACCATGAACGTGCTGCTGGGCGGCGTCGGCGACGTGCCGCGCAACGTCGGCCTCGAGACCAGCAAGACGGACTTCGCGCCGCGCGTCGGCGTCGCCTGGCGCATCAATCGCCAGACCGTCGCGCGCGGCGGCTACGGCCTCACCTACAATCCGCTGCCGTTCGCGCGGCCGCTGCGCGGGTTCTATCCGGCCACCATCGCCAACACCTACGTCAGTCTCAACAGCTGGCAGCCATACGGCACCCTGCAGTCCGGCATTCCCGAGTTCACGGGTCCGGCGCCGGGCGAAGGACGCATCCCGCTGCCGGCGGCGACGACCATGCGGACTCCCGATCAGGACAACGTGCGGCGCGGCTACATCCAGTCGTGGAACGTCGCGTTCGAGCGGCGGATTCCGTTCGACATGTCGGTCAACGCCGCCTATGTCGGCACCAAGACGACGCGCGGCTTCGCCGACCTCGAGCTGAACGTGTCACCGCCCGGCGGCGGGGAAACCGGTCGCGCGTTCTTCGGCCAGTTCGGCCGGACCGCGTCGACCCTGCTCTGGGGCGGCATCACGAGAGCGCAGTATCACTCGCTGCAGCTGCAGCTGACCCGCCCGTTCAAGAAGGGACTCCTGCTGCGCGGCGCCTACACGCTCGGCAAGACGATGAACATGGCCGACCAGGACGGGTGGGTCGGCGTGCTCTACAACTCACCCGAGGTGTTCGAGCGCAACTATGCTCCCGCCGGCTTCGATCGGCGCCACAGCTTTACGCTCGCCTACGCCTATCAGCTGCCGTTCGGCCACCTGGACGGGAACGGGACGCTGCTGAACGAGGTGATCAAGGGCTGGCAGGTGAACGGAAGTTTCGCGGCCTACACCGGCACGCCGTTCACCGTGACGGCCAGCAACACCGCACTCGATCAGCGCGGCAACCAGCAGACCGCGGATCTGATCGGCGAGCTGCGGCGCGTCGGCAACGGCGTGGACGAGCCGTACTACGACACCAGCGCGTTCGCGAACGTGACCGAACGCCGCTACGGCAACACCGGCCGCAACCAGTTCTACGGGCCGGGATACTGGACCTACAACATGTCGCTGTTCCGCACCTTCAGCCTGCAGGGCCGGGCACGGCTGCAGGTGAAGCTCGAAGGATTCGCCCTCGGGAACAACCCGCGGTGGGGACAGCCGAACAACAGCGTGACCAGCGGCAGCTTCATGCGGATCACCGGCACGCATGCGAGCTCGGCGCGCAACGCGCGGGTCGGACTGCGGCTCGAGTTCTGAGCCGCGGGCGGTTGCGGTGTGCGCAACCCGTTCGAGACGGGCGGGATCATAGCCGCGGCACTCTCGCCGCGGCGTGATCACCGCCCGAGCACCACATCACAGACCGCACGGCCGCCGACGACCCTCACCACCGGATGGCGCCCCTTCCTGGCCCACTCGTGCCAGTACGGCGTCATCCGCGGATCGTCGTCGAACACCATCTGGAATCCGCGATGCGCGAACCCGGACGCATCGATCTCGAAGTGCACGTGGGACGGAATCCGCCACTGCTCGCCCTGCCGCTCCGGCGTGCCGGGATAACCGCCGGGGCGAATCGTGGAGAACTCGAACCGGCCGTCCGCGCCGGTCACGATGAAGGCGAAGAGCCGCGCGTGCGGTTCGTCCATCACGCGCGCGCGGGTGTAGTGGCCCTTCGCATCCGTCTGGAAGACATGCAGCCGCGCGCCTGCGATCGCCTTGCCCGCCTCGTCGCGCACGGTTCCGGAGACCACCAGCCGCTCTCCCGGCTCGCCGTCGGAGGCAATGACGGCGCGTCCGGCCCACGGGAACTGGCGCAGAACGCCGCGGATGCGCTCGTACCGATCGATGGTCGTGTCGGGACCATCGACCATGGCGCGCAGCGCCGCTCGCGCCGCGGAGTCGGCTGGATTGGCGCGGAGCGCGGCGGTCCACCGATCGATGGCGTCCGTCTGCGACGCGCCGGCGAGAACCGCGCCGATGAACAGCCAGGCGAAGAGCGTCACCTGAGGACCACGCTCGTGGATGCCGCGCATCTTCGGCGGATTCTACGCCCTGCACCACCGGCTGACGATGAACCGCCCTGAACTCCCGAGGCGCTCCGGCCGATAACACGGGAATAGCCCCGCATCTCTCCGGCGGCGAGCGGAGCCGCGTCAGCATGGAGCCTCAGACAATGCGAACCACGTGCGCCTCCCTCGTGCGCTGCCTCGTCCCCGCGATCCTCGCGCTCGCGGCCCTCGCCGCCACTCCGTCCAGCGCCTGGGCGCAGCTCGGCGTCGGCGGACGCCTGGCGTGGGTCGCCGCCGATTCCGATGCCGATCTCCCGAGAGTGCGATTCGTGGGCGGGCAGATTCGACTGCTGTCGCCCCGCTGGGGCCTCGAAGTCAGCCTGGATCGCCATTCGGAAGAGTTCGAAGCGCTGAACGAGAAAGTCGTCGAGACGCCGATTCAGACCTCGCTGCTCCTGCGGCTCGGCAACGGCAGAGTGACGCCGTTCCTGCTGGGCGGGCCCGGCTGGTACCGGCGCAAGGTGGAGGCGCTCGACGGATCGGGCGCGGCGGACCTGACCAGCACCGAGTTCGGCTGGCACGCGGGCATCGGCCTCGAAGGGTTGATCGGGCGCCACGTCGGGATTCACGGGGACTACCGCTACACGTTCCTCGACTTCAACGGGGACGACGGCGAGGACGAAGGGCTCATCGGACGCGTGCTGCCGGGGCACCGCGGATCGATGTGGACGCTCGGGGCGACGATCTACTTCTGACGCTCGGTCGCGCGCGCGGCGGACGGATCCACGCAGCTTCCCGCCGTGAGAGAATCGCTCCACCCCCATGACTTTTCCGGCAGGCACCCGCCTCGGCCCGTACGAGGTCCTTTCGACCGTGGGCAAGGGCGGCATGGGCGAAGTGCATCGCGTCCGCGACACGCGCCTCGATCGCATCGTCGCCATCAAGACGCTGTCGCCGTCGCTGGCGGCCGACCCGGCGTTCCGAGAACGCTTCGAGCGCGAGGCCAGGACCCTGTCGGGACTGAGCCACCCGAATGTCTGCGCGGTCTACGACATCGGGCGCGAGGGGACGACCGAATACCTCGTGATGGAGTTCGTCGAAGGACGCACGCTGGCCGACGTGCTGGAGCGCGGGCCGCTGCCGGTTGCGGAGGCGCTCCGTATCGCACGGCAGATCGCCGACGCGTTGATCGCCGCGCACCGGCTCGGCATCGTCCATCGCGATCTGAAACCGGCGAACGTGATGATCGCCGGCGCCGGCACCTCGTCCACCGCCAAGCTGCTCGACTTCGGACTGGCCAAGCGCGCCGCCGCCGTCCCGGGGACGATGAGCGGAGGGAACGCGCCGACGCGCGCCGCGCCGCTGACGGGCGTGGGAGCGATTCTCGGCACGATCCACTACATGGCGCCAGAGCAGATCGAAGGGCACGAGGCCGACGCGCGCGCCGATGTGTGGGCCTTCGGCTGCGTCCTCTACGAAATGCTGACGGGCCGCCGCGCCTTCGACGCGCCGACACACGCGAGCGTGATTGCCGCGATCCTCGATCGCCAGCCGGACACGATCCAGCTTCCCGACGCGCGCCTCTCCCCCGCCATCAATCGCCTGGTGGCGGCGTGCCTCGAAAAGAATCCGGACGACCGGTTCCAGTCGATGCGCGACGTCCGCCGCGAACTCGACTGGCTCGACGACCGGACCGCAATCGCCGCGACTGCGAGGCGAGCGCCGAGATGGCCGTTCGCGGTGGCGGCGGCGGCCGTAGCGGTCGCGGCGGTCGCCGCGTTCGTGGCGTTCAGCCAGGCGCCGTCCGCGTCGCACGGAGGAGCCGCGGCGGCGACGGCGTTCACGATCCCGCTGGGATCGACGATCAAGGCAGGATCGAAAGCGTTCTTCGGCGGCGCGGGATCCGGCACGCCGCACGTCGCACCCGACGGGCGGCGGATCGCCTTCCTCGCGCACGACGCCGCGGACGCGCGGATCTACTTGCGGGACCTCGGCTCGCTGGAGATCCAGCCGCTGCGCGGCACCACGGGCGCGCGCGGCCTGTTCTGGTCTCCCGACGGCCGGTCGATCGGCTTCTTCGCCAACGGCAAGCTGCAGACGCTGGAGCTGGCAAGCGGCCGCGTGGACGTCGTCTGCGACGCGCCGCTGGCCTTCGGCGGATCGTGGGCGGCGGACGGCACCATCCTCTTCAGTCCGGACGAGCGCACGCCGCTGTTCAAGGTCGACGGGCGCGGCGGCTCCCCCGTGGCGGTGACGTCGCTGAAGGCGGGCGAACAGGCGCATCGCTGGCCGCAGTTCCTGCCCGACGGGCGGCACTTCATCTACATGCCATGGTCCGACAGCACGACGACGCGGCACGCGATGGCGGCGTCGCTCGACGGCGGCGAGGCGCGCTCGCTGTTCACGGCGCAGTCAGCCGCGGTGTCGACGGGCGACTTCCTCATGTACGTATCCGACCTGCCGTCGCGGCTGATGGCGCGGCGGTTCGATGCGCGCTCGTTGACGCTGCAGGGCCAGCCGTTTCCGATCGTCGGCGACGACAACGTGGACTACCAGTGGTACACCGGCGAGCCGAACGTGTCGGCCGCGGGCGAGACGCTGGCCTACACGACCGGCAAGTACCGCCGCACGCAGTTGACGTGGGTCAGCCGCACCGGCCGGCGGCTCGGCACGATCGGCGATCCGGGCATCGCGTTCGATCCGACCCTCTCTCCCGACGGGACGCTGCTGGCGCTCGAGCGCAACGATCCCGGGCGCGGCACCGGCGACATCTGGACGCTGGATCTGGCGCGCGGCGCGTTCTCGCGGTTGACGTCCGCGCCAGGCTACGAGACGACACCGGCGTGGACACCGGACGGACGCGTCGCCTATGCATCCGATCAGGGGGAGAAGCCCGGTCTCTATGTGACGACCGCGTCCGGCTCCGGCGGCCCGTCGCTCCTCGTCGTCCCCGCGCAGCGCGGCTTTCCGCTCGACTGGTCGCACGACGGGCGCTACCTGCTCTACCTGGTCAACGCAGGACCAGAGAAGAAGCTGGACGTGTGGATGTACGACACGCAGACGCGCCGGGAATCGCCGCTCCTCGCCAGCGATTTCAACGAGAGCGCCGCGCGAGTGTCGCCCGACGGCCGCTGGATCGCCTACATCACGGACGAGAGCAATCTGCCGGAGGTCTACGTTCGCTCGTTTCCCGATCTGGCGCTGAAGGTGCGCATCTCGACGAACGGCGGCAACCAGCCGCAATGGCGCGGCGACGGCAAGGAACTCTTCTACATCGCGCCGGACAACACCGTCTACAGCGTGCCGATCACCGCCGCCGGCTCGCGGGTCGTCCCCGGCACGCCCGAGCCGCTGTTCACCGCCAACGTCGACCAGAACAAGTCGATTCGCAACCAGTTCGCGGTGACGCGCGACGGCCAGCGCTTCCTGCTGCTGTCGCTGGTCGATCGCGATGCATCGCCGTTCGTGGCGGTGCTCGGCTGGCGCTCGCTGGCGCGGGACTGAACGAGGTCGCTCACATGCGGGCGGTTTCCGCCGCCCAAGGCAAATCACGGCCGGCTTGCGGCGCCTTCAGGAAGCTCATCGCACGGCGCCGGACTCGCGGACCATCTCGATGTCCAGCGTCTGATCTCCAGTGACCGTGACCGGCAGCTGCGAGATCACCCGGTATCCCGGCTTGTTCACATACAGCGTCGCCTGGTTGTCCTCGATGAACGACAACCGGTAGCGGCCCTGGGCGTCGCTCAGCGTGGACTCGTGGTTGTTCGAGTTCTCGACGTGCACCTTGTCGAGCGGCACGCGTCCGGCGGCAGTGAGTTCGTAGACGGTTCCCGACAGAGACGACGCCGGCAATGCGTCGACCGTGAAGTCCGCGCGCGTCTCCTGCTCGACGCGGATTTCGCGCTGCGCGACTTCTGTATTCCCCCGGCGGACGACGACGGTCGCCGTCGCGCCGACCATCAGATTCGCATTGCGGATGCTGTAGCTGCCGTCAGGGGACGTCCACCCCCGGACGCCCGCCACTTCCACGATCGCGCCGCTGACCGGCCGGCCGCTGCCACCGGTCGACGAACTCTCGAGGACGCTGCCGAACACGCGCACGGCGGCCGCCGGAACGGGATCCGGGCCGGTGATGGCGTCGGATCCGCCGCATGCCGCAAGAAGTGCGATCGCAAGAGCCAGGGCTGTCTGTCGCATCTTCCGCCTCCGTTGTGGACACGTTACGGAGAGCGGCAGGCGAAAATCTCAGGGGAGCTTCAGGGTTTCCGCAGATCCTGGCGCGACCAGGCCGGCATGGATGTCTCCCGCCGCAGGCCAACGCCGGCCGGGCGCCGCCGTGCGTCCGGCGGCGATCCCGCCGTCAGGTGTGCTGCAGCTCGGATCGCCGGCGATCCGACGTCACGCGCCGATCGATCTCGCGCTTGAGCACCTCGCGGGTCAACGCGTCCGTCTCACGCGTGTAGGCGGCCTTGACGGCCGCGAGCCGATCGCGCAGGTCCTGCAGAGGGCCCGCATCGGCCTCGCCTGCGCTGTAGACGAGCAGCTCCAGCGTTTCCACGTTCCGCAGCGCTTGATCGAGCAGGGCTGCCAGTTCGGGATCGCGCAGCATGGTTGTCACCCACGGAAGCTAACGACGGGACGCCGGCTCGAACAGCTCGATGGGATTGCCGTCGGGATCCTCGATCTGAATCTGGCGACCGCCGGGTCCGCTTTCCAGCGCGTTGCGGAACTTCACTCCCGCCTGTTCCAGCCGCCGGATCTCGCGCGTGAGATCGGTGACGCGCAGCACGATCCGATTCCATCCACCCGCCTCCTGCGGCCGGCCATCCGGCATCGGCCGCGAACCGGAGGCGCCGGGCCCGCTCAGCAGCAGATGGACACCGCCGATCGAGAGGGTCGCAAAGGCCGGCAGGTGCTGCTGCTCCAGCGTGAATCCGAGGTGCGTGGTGTAAAAATGAACTGCACGCTGCACGTCCGTGGTTTGGTACCGGACACCGTGCAGGCCCTGAATCGAGCGCTCAGCCGGTCGCGCGGACCGGTCGGAAACAGCGGCCGCATCGTCGTTCATTGGGTTCACAGGGACCTCCCCTCAGCCGGATGCGCGGGTCAGCACCGGAACGGAGTGCAAGGCTGTCGCCATCAATGGCGCCCCATGTCCCGCAGCGCCGTCCGCGCCGCCCAGTAGCCGCACATCCCGTGAACCCCGGCCCCCGGAGGCGTGGACGCCGAACAGAGATACAGCCCCTTCGCCGGCGTGCGATACGTCCGCCAGGTCGGCCGGTTCAGGGACTGCGTCATCGTGAACGCGCCCCCAGTGATGTCGCCGCCGACGAGATTCGCATTCGCGCGCATCAGATCCGCGGGACCCAGCGCGTGCCGCGCGAGGATCCGCTCGCGAAAGCCGGGCGCGTATCGCTCGATCTGGCGCTCGATCGCATCGGTCATGTCGGCCGCCGAGGCGATGGGGACGTGACAGTAGCCCCAGACCGCCTGCCCCCCTGCCGGCGCGCGCGAGGGATCGCACACCGACGGCTGCCCGAGCAGCACGAACGGCCGTTCGCTGACGCGGCCGGACGCGGCCGCCTGCTCGGATTCCGCGATCTCCTCGAGCGTGCCACCGAGGTGCACGGTGCCGGCATGCGCGCACGCCTCCGCGCGCCACGGAATCGGCCCGTCCAGCGCCCAGTCCATCTTGAACGCGCCGGTGCTGCGGCGGAAGCGGCGCAGGCCGCGCGTGAACCGCGCCGGCAGCCGTGTGCCGGCCACACGCGCGAGATGCTCCGGCGCGATGTCGCACAGCGTGATCGCCGCCGCCGGCAACTGCGACAGCGACTCGATGCGCTCCCCCACTTCGATCTCGCCGCCGTGCTGCGCCAGGCAGGCCGCCAGCGCGCCGGGCACGGACTGCGCGCCGCCGCTCGCCACGGGCCAGCCGACGGCATGCGCGAAGGTCCCCAGCATCAGCGCGAACGCGGACGTGAACGGCGCGTCCAGCGGCTGCGCGCTGTGCGCCGCCATCCCCGCGAGCAGCGCACGAGCGCGCGGCGTCCTGAAACGCCGCGCGAGCCGCGTCATCGGCTGCACCGCGAGCGCGCCGAAGCGAGCGAGCTGAAATGGATCGACGGGCCAGTGCAAAGGCGCGAGCACGTCCTCCGCCAGCCGCTCCCACTTGCCGACGAACCCGCCGAAGAGTTCCGCGTAGGCGCTGCCGTCCTCGCCAAGCGCCGCTGCAGTCTTCTCGAGCGATCGATCGACGACGACGGCGTCGCCGTCGTCCAGCGGATGCGCGAGTGGATAGCGCGGATGCAGCCAGGCCACGCCGTAGCGCTCGATCGGCAGGCTGCGGAAGAACGGCGAGCCGGCGCCGAATGGATAGATGCTGGAACCGACGTCGTGCGCGAAGCCGGGCAGCGTCAGCGCGGCGGTTCGCGCGCCGCCGCCGATCGTCGGTTCCGCCTCGTAGACCGTGACGCGCAGCCCCGCCTTCGCACACACGACCGCGGCGGCGAGGCCGTTGGGCCCGGCGCCGATGACGATGACGTCACGTGCGTTGGACGAACGCATTCGCTGTGTGCCGGGAGTATAGACGGCTTCGGATCGGCTCCAGCGCCTGATCCGCCATCCTCTCCGCGGTCGTATCGTGCGATACATTCAGGTGCCGGGATGACGACGGTGGGAGTGACGCGTGTGGCGGGAATCGAATGGACTCGCTGCTGACGGCGGCGGCGCGTGCGCTGGCGACCGGAGATCCGCTGGGGGCGTTGACGCGAGTCGCGCTGCGGGACGATGCGCCGGCGCTCGCCCTCCGCGGCATCGCGATGGCGCAGCTCGGCGATCTGGTCCGGGCGAGAACGCTGCTGCGCCGCGCCGCGCGCGCATTCGGTCCGAGAGAAACCGTCTCCCGTGCGCGCTGCGCCGTCGCCGACGCGGAAATCGCGCTGGCGTCGCGTGACCTCGGCTTCTCGCCGAAGGCGCTCGACACCGCACGGCAGACCCTCGAGGCGCAGGGGGACCGCATCAACGCCGCGCACGCGCGGCAGATCCAGATCCGACGCCTGGTCCTGATCGGACGCCTGCTCGAAGCCGAGCGGGCGGTCACCGCAGTCGAAGCCGCCGATCTGCCTCCGGCGTT
>DASSPH010000095.1 GCA_035699745.1 Vicinamibacterales bacterium | reverse complement strand
TGGCCCGATGACCCGATGGCCCGATGGCCCGATGGCCCGATGGCCCGATGGCCCGATGGCCCGATGGCCCGATGGCCCGATGGCCCGATGGCCCGATGGCCCGATGGCCCGATGGCCCGATGGCCCGATGGCCCGATCACCCGATGGCCCGATGGCCCGATGGCCCGATGGCCCGATGGCCCGATCACCCGATGGCCTGATGGCCCGATCTGACTATGCCTGATCCGAAACCGCCCGCGAAGAACCGCCGCACCGGCGAGCGCCGCACCGGTGCCCGTGCGCCCGGCGGCGCGGTCTGGTACGTGCTCGGCTTCCTCCTGCTGCTCGCCCTCGCCCAGGCGTTCTTCTTCCAGCTCCAGAGCGGCGAGACCATCTCGTACAGCGAGTTCAAGACGCTGGTGCGCGAGAGCAAGGTCCAGGAGGTCACGATCTCCGAGGACCGGATCCGCGGCACGCTGAAGACGGAGAACGGCGGGCGGCCGCGCGCCTTCACCGCCGTCCGCGTCGACGACCCGAAGCTGAACGAGGAGCTCGAGTCGCGCGGGGTGAAGTACACCGGCGAGATCGCCAGCCGCTGGATCACCGAGGTGCTCGGCTGGGTCATCCCGCTGCTGTTCATCGTCGGGCTCTGGACCTTCTTCCTCCGCCGCATGGGCGGGGCCGAAGGGGGGGTGATGTCGTTCGCCCGCAGCAAGGCGAAGATCTACGCCGACGACGACGTCAAGGTAAGCTTCGGCGACGTCGCGGGCGTCGACGAGGCGGAAGAAGAACTCAAGGAGATCGTCGAGTTCCTCAAGAACCCGAAGAAGTACACGTCGATCGGCGGCAAGATCCCCAAGGGCGTGCTCCTCGTCGGCCCGCCCGGCACCGGCAAGACGCTGCTGGCGCGCGCCGTTGCCGGCGAGGCGAAGGTCCCGTTCTTCAGTCTCAGCGGGTCGGAATTCGTCGAAATGTTCGTCGGCGTCGGCGCCGCGCGGGTACGCGATCTCTTCTCGCAGGCGGAGGCCAAGGCGCCGTGCATCGTGTTCATCGACGAGCTCGACGCGCTCGGCAAGGTGCGCATCCAGACGCCGATGGGCAGCCACGAGGAGCGCGAGCAGACGCTGAACCAGCTCCTCGCCGAGATGGACGGCTTCGACGGGCGCAAGGGGATCATCATCATGGGGGCGACCAACCGTCCCGAGGTGCTCGACCCCGCTCTGCTCCGCCCCGGCCGGTTCGACCGCCAGGTGCTGGTCGACAAGCCCGACGTGCGCGGCCGCGAGGACATCCTCCGCATCCACGTGAAGACGGTGAAGATTGCCGAGGGGGTCGACATCAAGGTGCTCGCCCAGCGGACCGCCGGGTTTGCCGGCGCCGACCTGGCGAATCTGGTCAACGAGGCGGCGCTGCTCGCCGCCCGCCGCGACAAGACCATGGTCGACATGAAGGATTTCGACGACGCGATCGATCGCATCATCGCCGGGCTCGAGAAGAAGCGGGTGATGAGCGACAAGGAGCGGCGGATCGTCGCCTATCACGAATCCGGCCACGCGATCGTCGCCAGCGTGCTGCCGGGACTCGATCCGGTGCACAAGATCTCGATCGTCGCGCGCGGCTTCGGCGCCCTCGGCTACACCATGCAGCTGCCGCTCGAGGATCGTTACCTCATGACGCGCCAGGACCTGCTCGGGCAGCTCGCCGTCCTGCTCGGCGGCCGCAGCGCCGAGGAGATCGCGTTCGGCGAGGTGTCGACCGGCGCCCAGAACGACCTGCAGCGCGCCACCGACATCGCGCGGTCGATGGTGACCGAGTTCGGGATGAGCGAGACGCTCGGCGCGGTGAACTACGACGGGCACCGCGGAACCAAGTTCATCGACACGCCGTTCATGAACGAGCGCGGCAACCACTCGGAGGACACGGCGCAGAAGATCGACGCCGAGGTGAAGCGCATCCTCACCGCGGCGCACGACGACGCCCGCCGCGTGCTGCGCGAGCGGCGCGCCATCCTCGATCAGCTGTCGGAGCGGCTGCTCGACAAGGAAGTGATCGAAGGGGACGAGCTGCGCGCGCTGCTCGGCCCGACCCCGCCGAAGGATTCCGAGACGATCCCGCCGGCGATTCCGGACGAAGGCGTCCGCAGCGCTCCCTGAATCACTGCACGGCGAGTTGGACCAGCGCCTGCCGGCGCTCGCGCGAGAGCGTGGCGAGCCCGGCGTTGAGCTGCTCGACGGCGCGATCGAACGCCTTCCGCGACGTCCGCGAGAGCGGCTGCCGCGGCAGCTCGTACACGAACCAGTGGCCCGACCAGCCCGGTCCGGACCAGTACTGATCCACCCACGCGAAGCGCGTGTCGGCCCCCACGCAGACCCACTCGTCGGCGGCGCGCACGGGACGCTGGATCGACGGCTTGGCGCTGCGCATCGCGGCGTCGATCTCGTTGAGCGCGGTCTCGAACAGGAATTCGCGCTCCGCCGCCGGGCGTTCCGCGAAGGCGCGGCATTGCAGCAGGCGCGGAATGGCGGTGGTGCGCGCGCGCCCCGCGGCGAGGGTTCGGGGGACGAGTACCAGGCGCCGCAGCTCGACCGTCGTGCGGGGCAGCGCCTGCGCGTAGGCAAGCGTGCTGATGCTGCGGACGTAGAGATCCGCCGCGGCCTGCAGCGCCGCCCGCCCGTCCTCTGACGCGGCGGCCGCCGCCATCTCGCGCCACACGCGCTTCCGCGCCGCCCGGACGCGCCCGAACAGCCGGAACCCGATCGTCTTCGCAACCGCCTGGATGGCGGCGCTCCCGTCCCGCGTGGCGATCCACGCGGTGTACGGGTCGCGCGTGAGCGCCCCCGTGAACATGACCCGGCCGTCGCGGACCCTGTACCAGCCCATCGGGGCGCCGACTGTGCCACCTCCGTGCCGACCGCGAATCCGGCGGATTTCGCCGGGATCTCCCCCGGCCGCGATGTGCGTCGCCCGCCAGTTTCGGCAGCAGGATCTCGGAATCGGGATCTATTATTTGTTGCCCGCAGCCCGTTTCGCGGCTCCGGGCGTCTAACGTCACGACGCCGCTCGGGAGGTTCCGTGATCGCATCCGCCGCCATCCTGCTCCTGTCCGCCGCGCTCGCCCAGGTCCCGGTGCCGCCTCCCCCGCCGCCGCCGGCGCCGGGCGCCGCCGGTCAGCCGCGCGACGTGGTCCGGCGTCCGGAGCCGACCGGCTCCGCGGTCATCCGCGGCCGGGTCGTCGCCGCCGACACCGGCAATCCGATGCGCCGCGCGAACGTGAGCCTGCAGCCGGTCGCGCCGCCGCAGCCGCTGACGCCTCCGCCGGGCGGCGCGCCGCCGGGGACAGTTACGACCGCGGTCAGACTCGAGGTCGTGCAGTCGGGCGCACCGATGGGAATGGCACGCGCGCGGACGGCGACCACCGATGCTCAGGGGGTCTTCGAGTTCTCCGGGCTGCCGGCGGGGACCTACCGGGTCATGGCCTCTCCAGGCCAATACAGTCCCGGGTACCTCAGCATGGCCTACGGCGCGAAGCGGCCCGCGGGCCAGGGGGCATTCGAACCGGGCGCTACGATCGAAGTGGCCGACGGCCAGCGATTCGACAAGGCGGCGATCGCCCTGCCGCGCGGCGGCGTGATCAGCGGACGCATCACCGACGAGAACGGCGATCCGATGGCCCGCGTCCAGGTGTACACGCTGTTCTTTCCGCCCGGCAGCTCGCGCGGATCGCGGATGGGCGCAGGCGCGCAGACGGACGATCTCGGCCACTTCCGGCTCTACGGGCTCAACCCGGGCGACTATGCGGTCGTCGCCGAGGCGCGCGGTCCGACGTTCGTGCCGCCGAATGCGCCGCCGGAGACCGAGGACGACAAGATCGGCTTCATGACCACCTACTATCCGGGCACCCCGGATGAAGGGACGGCCCAGCGCGTTCGAGCGCGGGCCGGCGCCGAGACGCCGGGCGTCGAGATCCGGATGATGACCGGGCGCCTGTTCCGCTTGTCAGGCATCGTCAGCGATTCGCAGGGGCGGCCGGTCGCGCGGAGCAACGGGCAGTTCATCCGCCGCACCGCGAACTCGACCTCGAGCTTCGGATTCACCACCGACGAACAGGGGCGCTTCGCCGTGCGGAACATTCCGCCGGGCACCTACCGCCTCGTGGCGCGGAACCGCCAGGGCCCCCCCGGCGAAGGAATGCAGGGGGATCCGGGTGAGATGGGCTCGATGCCGATCACCGTCAATTCGGATCTCGAAGGGCTGTTCCTGATGCTGTCGCCGGGCGCGACCGTCACGGGACAAGTGGTCTTCGAGCAGGGACCGCCGCAGTTGCCGCCGGGGCAGCAGTCGTTCCAGATGCGCGTGAACGGAACCCCGGCGGATCCCGAAGCCGGCATGGGGATCGGTCCTTCGCCGTCGGCGACGGTCACGCCCGATCTCACGTTCACGCTGCGCGGTCTGCACGGCGAGCTGCTCCTCCGCACCGGCGGACCCAACATGTTCCTCAAGTCCGTGACGGTCGGCGGTCGAGACGTTACCGACACCGGATACGAGTTCAAGAACGGCGATCAGGTCATCCTGACGATGACGACGCGCACGTCGACGCTCGAAGGCATGGTGACGGACGCCGGCGGAAAACCGGTGACCGACGCGGCGATCCTCGTGTTCTCCGACGACAAGACGGCCTGGCGCGTCAATGCGACGCGCACCCGCCGGGGAACCGCCGATCCAACCGGCAAGTATCGTGTGGCCGGCCTCCTGCCCGGCCGCTACTACGTCATCGCCGCCCCGCGCGAACGGCTGATCGTGCCCTCGATGGGATACGACACCTCGCTCTTCGAACAGCTGGTCAAGGAGGCCACTCCGTTCGTCATCGGCGAGGACGAACAGCGGCAGGTCGATCTCAAGGTGCTGGCCGCCGGCGGCGGGTTGTAACGGTTGCCGCATGCGTACCTTCGCTGCGGTGATCGTCGCGCTGGCCGTGCAGCAGGCGCCCCGGTTCCCGGCGCCCGCCCCGGACGTCGGCACCGGCATCCTCAGGGGACGCGTGGTGGCGTCCGACACCGGAGCGCCGGTGCAGCAGGTCGCCGTCACCATCTCCGCGCCGGGCGTGACGCCGCGAACGCTGTTCACGGATCGTGAAGGGCGCTACGAGGCCCGCAGCCTGCCCGCGGGGCGCTACTCCGTGGCCGCCTCGCCGAGCTCCCACCAGGCGCAGTTCCTGCACGTCGTCGCCGGCGACAACGATCGTTCCGTTACGGTCGCAGCCGGCCAGACGGTCGACTGGCCCGACATCGCGCTGGTGCGCGCCGGCGCCATCGTCGGCCGGGTCGTCGACGATTACGGCGAGCCCGTGAGCGGGATCCTGATCTCGGCGCGCCGGACCGGAGACCCTCCCGGCCGGGGCGGCATGCCGTTCCAGGCCAGCGACGAGTTCGGCCGCTATCGGGTATACCGGCTGCCGGCCGGCGAATACGAGATCCTCGCCAGACCGCCGCAGATACCGATGGCTCGCGGCAGTGGCGCCACCATGGGGTTCGTCGACACCTATTACCCGAATGCGGCGTCGCGTGACGGCACGACACGGGTGTTCGTCCGCGAGGGACAGGAAGTCCGGGTAGACGACCTGCGCCTGCGCGTCGAACGCTTGATGCGCGTCCGCGGCGTCGTCTCGCCCGCGAGCGCGGCCCGCGCCGACCCGCCGCCCATGGTGTCGCTGATGCGCGAAGGCGGCGGCATGAGTCGAAGCGTCGACAGCGACGGGGCGTTCGCGTTCGACTTGCAGCGGCCCGGCGACTACCGGCTGATCGTCCGCCAGTTCAACCAGACGCGTGAAGCGACGCTCGGGTACGGATCGATGCCCTTGACGCTCACCAGCCGTGACGTGGACGGCATCGTCCTCACGGTGAAGCCGACGGCGACCGTCGCAGGGCGCCTCGTGTTCGAAGGAGCCGCCGCGCCCGGGAATCCTGGAGCGCTGAGCGTCAGGGCCGAACGGCCGCAGCGGGAGCTCGACTCGCAGTTGATTCTCACGCCGGCTCGCGTGGCCGACGACTCGACCTTCACGCTCCGGGATCTTGCCACGGAGCTTCTGCTCCGTCCGTCCGGCGGCCTGCCGGGACTCTGGAGTCTCAAGGCGGTACTGCTCGACGGCGCGGACATCACCGATGTCCCTCGTGAGTTCCGCACCGAGGACAGCGGCCGCATTCAGATCGTGCTGACCGAGCGCTGGGCGGAGGTCACGGGGCTGGTCACCGGCGAAGGCGGCGCGCCGGCGCGATCGAGTCTCGTCGTGCTGTTCGGCGAGGACCGCGCCGCCTGGTTCACCGAATCGAGCCGGATCCGCGCGGCCTACGCGGACCGCGAGGGGCGGTTCAACCTGCGCGGCGTGCGGTCCGGCCGGTATCATCTCGCGGCACTCCCGCCGGGAACGCGGTGGGACTTTCAGCAGTTGGACAAGCGGCTGCTCGAGAAACTCGCCGCCGACGTGCCGCCGATCGCGATCGCCGAGGGCGAGCGTCTCGCGATCGATCTGGCGGTGCGCCTACCGCTTTGGTGATCCCGCCTCGAATTGTGTGATCGCGATCGCGCGGCGGTGTCCGCGCGACGCCGGTATTTCCTCCGAATCGCAGCGAAAGCGTACGCGCATGGATGTGGCCGTTCATTTGCCATGGACGGTCGCATACCATGAAAATCCTTTCGCTCTCCTACATAGGAGCGGCGGCAGCTCTGTGCCTGCCGGCTCCCGCGCGCGCTCAGGCGGTCGACGGTTTCTGGAGCAACACCGTCAACGTCTCGGTCGCGGCATCGACCATCACCAAGACAGCCGGATGCGATCTCTGCTCCGACGCGGGCGCGACGAGCGCGGCGCGCCTGACCGGCGACGGCTACGTCGAGTTCGTTCCCGCGTCAGGTCACCGCATCACCGCCGGCCTGTCGTCCGATCTCTCAGCGTCCACCGGCGTCGCCACGATGAACTACGCGTTCAGCATCTGGCCGAGCGGCGTCTTCGAGATCCGCGAGCTCGGGATATACCGGACCGAAGGCACGTTCGCGCAGGGGGATCGGCTGCGCGTCGCGATCGAGTCCGGGGTGGTCGTCTACCGGCGCAACGGCACGGCGATCCATACGAGCCCGGTGCCGGTGCCGTATCCGGTCGTCCTCGACGTGACGCTCTCGTCGGCGGGGGCGTCGCTCTCGGACGCGGTCGTTTCGACGGCGACGCAGCCGGTCGTCACACCGCCGCCGAGCGGCACGACCGCCACGGCTCCGACGCCGATCTCCTGGATGGATACCGTGAAAGTCACGGCGTCCGCCGGGTCGCTGACCAAGCGCGGCGGCTGCGGCGACTGTCCGGACGCGGGGGCGCACAGTTCTGCGGCGATCACCGCGGGGCTCTTCGCCGAGTTCGCCCCCGCATCCGGCCACCGCATCACCGCTGGTCTGAGCACCGATCGTTCGGCCTCCACCAGCGTCGCCACGATGAATTACGCGTTCAGCCTGTGGCCGAGCGGCGCGTGGGAGATCCGCGAGCTCGGCGTCTACCGGCTCGGGGGCACGTTCGCCGCCGGCGACCGGTTCCGCGTCGGCATCGAATCCGGACTGGCCGTGTATCGTCAGAACGGCATCGTCGTCTATACCAGCGCCGCGGCGCCGCCTGCCTCGATGACGTTCGATGTCACGCTGTCGTCGCGCGGCGCGTCGATCTCGGGCGCGGGAATCGGCGCGCTCGTGACAGCGCCGACGGAGCCGCCTCCTCCCCCGCCGCCGCCGCCCCCGTCCGATCCGGTGACGACGGGGCCGTACACGGCGATCACCGATCGTCTGCCGCGCGCCAAGCCGGCGGTGCCGGTGTTTGGTGCGGCGGGCACCGCGATCGTCGATCCGGTGTTCGGGTCCGCCGTGCGCCGCATCACCGACGATCGCACGCGCCCGGGGTACGTCGGCCGCTCGTATCGATCGCCGTCGAGCCCGCACCAGAACGCATGGTCCGCGGCTGGAACGAAGTTCTATGTCGTCAGCGGCGACGGCTCTGTCCTTCCGTTCTCGTTTGACGGCGCGACCGGCACGGCGCAGCGGATTCAGCCATCGGCCACGGGAGATGGCGGCCTGGTCCTGCGCTTCTACATCGAGCCCGAGTTCAGCCGGGTGGACGACGCGCTCATCTACGGCAGCGTGAG
Source organism: Vicinamibacterales bacterium (assembly GCA_035699745.1). Classification (NCBI taxonomy): domain Bacteria; kingdom Pseudomonadati; phylum Acidobacteriota; class Vicinamibacteria; order Vicinamibacterales; species Vicinamibacterales bacterium. The sequence continues at coordinate 28,196 of DASSPH010000095.1, read as the reverse complement.
CGGCATCAGCGGCGCGACGCTGCGCACGGTCGACCAGTTCAGTTTCACCACCGGCGCGTATTCGCGGCTGCTCGATCTCGACACCCTGGTGTCAGGGCTCTCGGGGACCTACATCGGCGGCGTCGCGTCGAGCGCCGGCCCGGTCGAGCGGATCATGGCGTTCTTCGGCGGCACGAGCCAGGATCGCCATCACTACGTCGTGCTCTTCGACAAGGCGAACCCGCAGAGCCGCCTGCTGCTCGACACCACGGCAGGCACGCTCAACGGCGCACCCGTCTCGGCGCGCCTCGAGTTCTCGCTGCACCACGTGGCGATCGATCGGAGCGGCCGCTACGTGATGCTCTATCCGACGTGGGCGGACATGTCGAGCACGCGCAAGGCGGCGCAGTCGTACTTGTGGGACACGGCGACCGGCGCGTTCACGGAGCTCGGGATCACGGCGCTGCCCTACGGCCACGACGCGTTCGGTTACGGCGTGTCGGTGAACCAGGACTGCTGCGTGTCGACGACGTGGGATGCGGCGCAGTGGCAGTTCCGCTCGCTGGCGACGCCCCTGCAGACGCGCGACGTGATCACGAACGTGCTGACGCCGAAGGAGATCTACCTGGCCGATCACACCACCTGGAACAACGCGCGGCCGGACCAGCTGACGCCGTTCATCAGCGGCATCTTCCGCGCGCCGACCTCGGACACGACGTGGCGCGCCTGGGACGACGAGATCATCGCGGTGCAGACCGACGCCGCCCCCGGCGCCGACGCGACGGTCTGGCGTTTCGCGCACCATCGCAGCGACGTGCGCGCCGACAACGACGCGAGCGGCATCTCGTTCTGGTACGAACCGCGCCCGAACGTCTCGCCCGACGGACGGTGGGTGATGTTCACGTCCAACTGGGAGAAGACGCTCGGCACGGATCCGACGGGCGATGCCGCGACCACGAAGCGGCAGGACGTCTTCGTGGTCCAGCTGAAGAATCCCTGATTGGCATTCACCGTGGCAGTGCCGTGACCAGGAACGACACCGGCTTCCCGACGGCGGTGAACGTCTCTCCGGTGATCGTGCCGATCGTCGCGGTGTAGCGGGCCTGGGGCACGGTGGCACCGGCGTTGCCGCCGCGCCCGCCGAAGCCGCCGCCGCCTCCCTGGCCGCCGCGGCCTGCCGGGGCGCCGGCCGGCGGATCGCGGCGCAGGTCCCACGCGATCCGATGGACGCCGGGGGTGCCCGCGTCGCCGGTCAGCTCGATCCGGCGCACCCGCTGTCCCTGATCGTCGGCGATCTCGATCGCCATCTTCGCGTCGGAGCTCTGGCCGATGCTGTAGGTCAGCACCGCGCCGTACGGCGGATTCGGGTACGTCGTGTTCCCCCAGGATGCTTCGTACTGACCCAGCTCGTTGTACTGGTAGGCGTCGCGCAGCGGATACAGCCGGGCGCGCTCGCCGAGCGTCTGCGGCGTCATCTCGCGCAGCGCGCCGTAGTCGTCCAGGATGAAGACGCCGCGGCCGAAGGTGCCGGCGACGACGTCCCCTTCGCGCTTCTGGATCGTGACGTCGCGCACCTGGATGGTCGGGACGCCGCTCATCCTGACCCAGTGCTGGCCGCCGTCCACGGTCGCGTAGAGCCCGAACTCCATGCCCGCGAACATCACGTTCGGGTTGATCCAGTCCTGCACCACCGACCATGCCCCCGAACGCTCGGGCAGATCGCCCGACACCGAGGTCCACGTGCGGCCGCGGTCCGTGCTCTTCACGACGTACGGCTTGAAGTTGCCGCGGTTCCAGTCGTTCAGCGTGGCGAACACCGTGTTGACGTCGCGCGGCGACGCGAACACGTCGGTGACGTAGGTGAACTCGGGCACGCCGGCGGACGTCAGCGCGGAGGAGTCGACCTTGCGCCAGGCAGCGCCGCCATCCTCGGACACATGGATCAGCCCGTCGTCGCTTCCGGTATAGAGCAACCCTTCGAGCAGCGGTGATTCGTCGAGCGCCGTCAGCGTGCTGAGCGTCGTCGTCGCTTCCATGTAGGCGACGGAATCGGCCGGCCAGATCTTGCCCATGATCGGGATCTTGGCGCGATCGAGATTGCGCGTGAGATCGCCGCTGACGACGGTCCACGAGTCGCCGCGGTTGTCGCTGCGGTAGAGGCGATGCCCGGCGAAATACAGCCGGCGCGACGCGTGCGGACTGATGATCGTCGGGGCGTCCCAGTTCCAGCGGCCCACGCCCTGGCCGCCGCGGCCACCGCCGGCGCCGCCGCGTCCCTGCCCCGCCGCCGCCGGCGGGGGCGGCGCCGGCGCCTCGCCCGGGACCACGGTATTGTTCGACCGCGGCGCGATCGGGACGCTGACGCCGGTCTTCAGGTCGAGCCGCTGCAGGCTGCCGTTCTGGGACTGCGCGTAGACGATCGTGGCATCCTCGGGATCGACGCGCGCCTGGAAGCCGTCGCCGCCGCCGACGTTGTACCAATCGCTGGTGCGGATCCCGGCGCGGTTCAGCGTGCGCGACGGCCCGCAGACGGTGCCGTTGTCCTGGGCGCCGCCGCAGACGTTGTAGAACGGCCGCGCGTTGTCGGTCGAGATCCGGTAGAACTGCGACAGCGGCAGGTTCGTGAACTGCCGCCAGCTCTTGCCGTCGTCGTAGGTCTCGTAGACGCCGCCGTCGTTGCCGATGATCATGTGACGGTGATCGGAGGGATCCCACACCACTTCGTGGTGATCGACGTGCACGCCGGGCAGCGCCACCGTCCGCCACGTCCTGCCGCCGTCGGTGCTTCGCGAGATGTTGGTCCAGGTCGAGTAGATCGTGTCGCCGTTCTCCGGGTCGACGAAGATCTCGTTGTAGTAGCCCGGGTCGCCGCCGCGGAAGCAGTCGTCGCCGGGTCCGCCGCGGCCGCCGCGCCCCTGCGGCGCCCCTTCCTCGGTGGACGGCTGGGCCGGCGCCGGCGTCGCCGGTGCCGCGCCGATCGGTGCGCACGGGGCCGACGGCGGCGGCGCCGCTCCTTCTCCGCCGCCGGCGCCGCGGCCGGCGCTGACGTTGCGGCCGATCCGCGTCCAGCTCGCGCCGGCGTCATCGGAGCGGAAGAAGCCGCCCTGTCCGCGCTGCGCGGTGACGAGCGCGTACACCGTGTTCGGATTCTTCGGATGGATGCCGAGGCCGACGCGCCCCATCTCGACGGTCGGCAGTCCCTTGGTCAGCCTGGTGAACTTCGCGCCGCCGTCCGTCGACTTGTAGATCCCGCTGTCCGGGCCGCCGCCGATCAACTGGCCGACGGCACGGCGCCGCTGCAGCATCGCCACGTAAATGGTGTCCGGCCTGCGCGGATCCATTACGATGTCGGTGGCGCCGCTGTTCTCGGTCCCCGGCAGGATGTTCTTCCACGTCGCGCCGCCGTCGGTCGTCTTGAAGAGACCGCGATCGCCGCCGGGCCGCCACAGGGGGCCGATGGCGGTGACGTAGACGGTGTTCGAGTTGCGCGGGTCGATCAGGATGTTCTGGATGTGCTCGGAATTCTCCAGCCCCATCCGCTTCCATGTCTTCCCGGCGTCGGTCGACTTGTAGAGGCCGTCGCCGAACGCGACGCTGCGCTGGTTGTTGTTCTCGCCCGTCCCCAGCCAGACCACGCTGGAGTCTTTCGGATCGACTTTCACCGCGCCCAGCGAGAAGGAGCCGCCGTCGTCGAAGATCGGCGTGAAGGTGTTGCCGCGATTCTCGGTCTTGAACAGGCCGCCGGAGCTGGCGGCGACGTACCAGACGTTCGGATTCCGCGGGTCGATGTCGATGTCCGAGATGCGGCCGGTGGTGATGTCCGGTCCGGTCGTGCGGAGCGGCATCCCTTTCAGCATCTCCGCCGTGATGCGCGGCTGCGACTGGGCACCGATGGTGGCGGCCGCCGCGACGACGGCGAGGCCGAGAACGAAAGTTCGATTCATGGGCGCGTATTCTGCCACAGGATGGAGTATCTTCTGGGCCGTGCGATCTCTGGTCATCGCCGCGCTGCTCGCGGCGGCCGCGTCCGCCCAGGATCCGAGTCCCGGCGAGGTCCTCGTCCGCATCGAGACCACGCTCGGCCGCATCGAGATCGCGGTCGACACCAGGCGCGCGCCGATCACCGCCGGCAACTTCCTCAAATACGTCGACGGCGGGTTCTACGACGGCGGCCGCTTCCACCGCGCGACGCGGCCGGACAATTACACGCCGGCGCCGCCCGACAAGCCGGCGATGGAGATCATCCAGGGCGGCATCAATCCGGAGCGGCGCCGCGACGGCTTCCCGCCGATCCCGCTCGAGCGCACCAGCGTCACCGGGCTGAAGCACGTGGTCGGCACCGTGTCGATGGCGCGCACGCCGGCTGCCGACAGCGCGCGATCGGATTTCTTCATCTGCCTGGACGAGCAGCCGTCGCTCGATTTCGGCGGCAAGCGCTTCGATGACGCCCAGGGGGCCGGCGCGTTCGGCCGGGTCGTCAAGGGCATGGACGTCGTCCGCAGGATTCAGCAGCAGCCCGTCGAGAAGCAGGCGCTGACCCCGCCGGTGATCATCGTGCGGATGTCGAGGATGCCATGAAGACCATGAAGCGAACGCTGATCGTGTTGCTCGCCGTGTTGACCGTGTCGGCGGGACGGCCGCTGGCGGGCGGTGCGCCGGCCGTGAAGGGGCTGCACGTCCCCACCATGGCGCAGTTCATGAGCGCGGGCTATCCGCTCGAACTGGTGGCGGCGAAACGGGCCGACCGCATCGCCTGGATCGCGAACGACAAGGGGCTGCGCAACGTGTTCACCGCGTCGGCGCCCGGGTTCCGCGCCGTGCGCGTCACCTCGTTCATGAAAGACGACGGCGTCGACACCACGCAGTTGTCGATGTCGGACGACGGGACGATCGTCAGCTTCACGCGCGGACACACCGCCAACCGCGAGGGCTGGGTGGCCAGCCCCGAAGCGGACCCCGCCGGCGTCGAGCGCGCGATCTGGGCGGCGAGCACGACCGGCGGCGCGGCGTGGCGTCTCGCCGCGGGCCAGGGAGGCGCGATCTCGCCGGACGGCCGCTACGTGGCGTACGCGAAAGACGGTCAGATCTATCGTGTGCCGACCGCCCAGGCGGCGCCGCGCACGAGCGAGATCGACAAGGGGCTGAAGCCCTACATCCGGATCTGGGGCATCAACGCCAATCCGGTCTGGTCGCCGGACAGCCGCAAGATCGCGTTCGTGAGCGCCCGCACCGATCACAGCTACATCGCGGTCTTCGACACGGCGACCAGGAAGGTGACCTACATGTCGCCGAACGTCGATCGCGACACGAGCCCGACGTGGTCGGCCGACAGCACGCGGATCGCGTTCATCCGGCGTCCCGGCACACCCTTCGCGCAGCAGTCGCAGAGCGGCGTCGGCGGACTCGGCAATCCTCCAGGGCCCGCTTTCAATGCCGCGGCCCAGGGACGCGGCGGCGGCCGGGGCGGTGGCGGCGGCGGGCAAGGGCGCGGCGGCCGCGGCGGCGAAGCGCCGGAGGGCCAGCCGCAACCGCAGCGCCCGGGGCTGACCAACGCGTTCTTTCCGGGCGGCTATGACACGGCGTTCTGGGTCGCCGACGTGAAGTCCGGCGACGCCCGCGAGTTCTGGCACAACGCCAAGGACGATCGCGTCTTCACCGGCATCAACGCGATCACCTGGCGCGGCAACCACGTCGTGTTCCAGCTCGAGCCGGAGGAGTGGACCCGGTTCTACGCGATTGCCGTCCCCGAACGCGGGGGTGAGGCCGAGAACACCGGCCCGGTCGCGAAGCCGAAGCTGTTCGGCGCCGCGGATGGATCCGAGGCGGCCGTGGCGGCGCCGATCAGTCTGACGCCGCAGGACGGTCAGATCGAAACCTACAGCTTCTCGGGCGACGGACGCTTCCTGTATTACGGGACGAACGCCACCGACAGCGAGCGGCGGCATCTGTGGCGCGTGCCGGTTGCGGGCGGCACCCCCGAGCAGGTCACGCGCGGCGACGGGATCGAGCACACGCCGCTGCTGTTGCCCTCGGGCAGATACCTCGCCGCGCTGACGGCGGCCTACAACCGTCCGCAGTCGGTCGCCATCTTCCCCGCTCCTGCTCCCTCCGCCTCCGCTCTCGACAGTTCGGCGCAGAAGGCGATCTACCCGACCCTGACGAGGGAGTTCCCCACCGACGCGCACGTCATGCCGCAGGACGTCGTGATCAACGCGCCGGACGGGCTGCAGTTCCACAATCAGTTGTTCCTGCCGAAGGACCTCCGTCCCGGCGAGAAGCGGCCGGCGATCGTCTTCGTGCACGGCGGTCCCGTGCGCCAGATGCTGCTCGGCTATCACTACATGGAGGTCTACCACCTCTTTTACGGCGTGAACCAGTGGCTCGCGAGCCAGGGCTACGTCGTGCTGTCGGTGAACTATCGCGGCGGCATCGGCTACGGGCGTTCGTTCCGAACCGCGCCGAACACCAACGCGCGAGGCAATTCCGAGTACCAGGACGTGCTGGCCGCCGGCAGGTACCTGCAGAGCCGTGCCGACGTCGATCCGAAGCGGGTCGGAATCTGGGGATTGTCGTACGGCGGACTGCTCACCGCGCAGGCGCTCGCGCGCAACTCCGACATCTTCGTCGCCGGCGTCGACATGGCCGGCGTGCACCTGTACGGCAACAACCTCGATCCCGAGAACCTGGCGTATCGGTCATCCGCGATCTCGGAGATCGCGAACTGGAAGTCGCCGGTATTCCTGATCCACGGCGACGACGATCGCAACGTGAACTTCGCGCAGACGGTCGGCCTCGTCAATCTGCTGCGCGCGCACAACGTGCCGCACGAGATCATGGTGCAGCCCGACGACACGCACGAGACGCTGCTCTACAAGCGCTGGCTGCCGCTGTGGGCGCGGATGGAAGCGTTCCTGAACAAGCACCTGAAGAAGGAGCCGGCGACGTCCACGCAGGCCGTCCAGCGCTGATACGGCAGCCGCAGCGTCCGATCCGCGTTGGAGGACGACCCGTGTTCCCCGTGCGATCCGTGGCCACACTGGTCTCCGCCGGCGCGCTGGCGGCGCTCGCGGCCTGCGCGTTGCTCGGCGGCCGATCCTTCCGGGTCCTCCCCAACCCCGAGCGCAACATCCTGCTGGTCACGATCGACACGCTGCGCGCGGATGCGGTGGGCGCGTACGGCGGCCGCGCGCCGACGCCGAACCTCGACGCGCTCGCGGCCCGCGGCGCGCGGTTCGAGTTCGCGCACGCGCACGCGGTCGTCACGCTGGTGTCGCACGCGAGCATCCTGACCGGGCGCTATCCCTACGAACACGGCATCCGCGACAACACCGGCTATCGCCTGGATGGCCGCCAGCCCACGGCGGCGACGCTGCTGAAGGGGCGCGGCTTCGCGACCGGCGCGTTCGTCGGCGGCTTCCCGCTCGACCGGCGCTTCGGGCTCACGTCCGGATTCGACGTCTACGACGATCGGATGACGCGCACCGGGCCCACCGGCGAGATCACCGATCGCGAGCGTCGCGCCGACGACGTGGTGAAATCGGCGCTGACGTGGATCGGCGCGCAGTCCGGGAAATGGTTCGCGTGGGTCCACGTCTACGATCCGCACGAGCCGTACGAGCCGCCGGGCGTCTACGCGTCAGGCATCGGCCCGGACGCCTACGGCGGCGAAGTCGCGTGGACCGATGCCGCGCTCGGGCCGCTGTTCGGCCGTCTGCGTGCCCTGTCCCGTCCGACCCTCGTCGTGGTCACGTCCGATCACGGCGAGAGCCTGGGGGAGCACGGCGAGCGCACGCACAGCCTCTTTGCCTACGAGCCGACGCTCAGGGTCCCGCTGATCGTCGGCGAGATCGATCCGGCGCAGCCGGACGCAAAGGTGCGCGGCAGGGTGATCTCGACGCCCGTGCGCCATGTCGATCTGCTGCCGACGATCGCCGGCTCGGCCGGCGCGCCTGCGGCGGACACGTCCGGCACGTCCCTGCTCGACGCCATCGCCAACGGGCGCGGCGAGGACCGGCCCTCCTACTTCGAGGCGATGAGCGCGGCGGTGACGCGCGGCTGGGCGCCGCTGCGCGGCGTGCTGGTGGGACGCGAGAAGTACATCGATCTGCCGATCGTCGAGCTGTACGATCTCGCCACGGATCCGCAGGAGGCGGCGAACGTGGCGTCGCGCCGCGCGGATCGCGCGCGGGTCATGGTCGAAACGTTGAAGCAGTTCAACGTCGCGCCCCCGGCGCGCGCGCGCCAGGAGACGGCGGACACCATCGAGCGGCTGCGCTCGCTCGGCTACATCGGCGGCGCGTCCGCTGCCGTGCGCGAACGCTACACCGAGGCCGACGATCCGAAGCGGCTGGTCGAGATCGAGCAGCTCCTCACGCGCGGCAACGACGCGATCCGCCTCGGCCGGGCCGACGAAGCCATCGCGGCGTTCCGCACCATCATCGAAAAGCGGCCGGACACCGAGGACGCCTACCGGAAGCTCGCGCTCGTGTATTGGCGGACCGGGCGTCGCGCCCTTGCGGTTGAAACGCTCGAGACCGCGCTGCGCAACGGCGTGACGCAGCCGGAGGTGCGGATCCGCCTGTCGCAGTACCTCGCGGAATCCGGTGCGCCCGGCAAGGCGATCGCCCTGCTCGAGAAGGACGCCGGCGACGATCCCGACGCGCTGCTGGTGCTCGGCAACGCGTATACGCTCGCCAACCGGAACGCCGACGCGGTGCGCACCTACACGCGCCTGGCGCAGATCGCGCCCGACAATGCGTCGGCGTTCGAGAACATGGGCGTGGCGCAGATCCAGGCGCGCGATCTCCGCGGCGCCGAGGCCTCGCTGCGCCGCGCCCTCCAGCTCGACCCCAACCTCCCCGCCGCCCACACCGCCCTGGGCGTCCTCCTCGCCCGCACCGGCCGCAAGGCCGAAGCGATCGAAGAATGGAAGCGCGCCGCCGCCCTCGGCGACCCCAACGCGGCAGACAACCTGCGGGCGATACGGTGAAGCAGCCGTCAGCTCTGAGCTCTCAGCTCGAGCGCGCTGCGCACCGAGCGCACTGCGCACTGAAAGCACTGCGCACTGAGAGCACTGCGCACCGCGCACCGCGCACTGCGCACTGCTATCGCATCCACGGCGTCTTCTGAACCTTCGCGCCGCGCGTCGTCTCGAACGTGGTCGTCTTCGGATTGCCGCCGGTGCGCATGAACGACACCGTGTACTGCGACGCCAGGCTGTGCGCGATGATCTTCAGGTTCGCCTCGAGGCCGCTCGCATCCACGGGCATCAGACGCAGGCCGCCGTTCGCCTGGATGATCTTGTTCAGCACCTCTTCGCGGATCGGCGTGCTGACGACGCTGCCGCGAACCGAGACGGTCCACAGCGTCGCGCCCGCGTTGTGGACCGCTTCCGCCGCCGCCTTCATCGACCGTTCCGCGCTGCCTTCGCGCGAGTTGAAGTCCACTGACACGATCGCGCGCCGCGGCGCCGGCTGTCCCGCCAGGAGCTTGCCCGCGTCGACCAGCGCCTCGAGCAGCACCGCGTGGACCTGCTGGTTCGGATACAGCCGGCCGATCGCCGCCTCGAGATCGCCCGGTTTGCCGCCGAACGGCACCCTCGGCACCGACGCGCCGCCGAACTCCGACAGCGCGATCTGCGCCCCGGGGCTCTGCGACTGCACGGCCTTGACGAACGCGGCGAGCGCATTCCGCAGATCCTGAGTCGGCGGCATCGCGCCCGGCTGCGGCTGGGTCGAGTCGACGAGCAGCGCGATCGACAGCGGCTCCTCCGCCAGCGCGGCGCTGACCACCTCGCGCTTCTGACCGTCCTCCGTGACGATGAAGTCCTTGGCGGTCAGATCGCGCATCGGACCCGATGCCTCGGCGACCACCGTGACCAGCGCCGTCTTCTGCTGCCCCTGCGGCGACGAGGCGAAGGTGGGGGTGAGGAGGCACAGAGCAGCGGCCGCAAGCATGCCGGAACGGACGACGTGAGCGTTCATGCGTGCCCTCCTTGGGCGGTTGAGCGTGAGGTGCCGGCCGCACGCGTGGGCTCGCCGGCCGGGCGTCCGTGAGTGTACGCGACGCCGCCCCCGTTTTGACGACCGGGTGTACATTTGGCCTGTCCCGCGATGCTGCTGAAATATGCCGGTCTGGCGGTCCTGTGCGCGGCGCTTGCCGCCGCCGCTCCCCAGCCGTCCGCCATGGCGGACCTCGTCGGCGCGTATGCCGAGTGGGTGCAGGGCCGCCGCGCGCCGCTGGATCTCACGGTCGCCGATCTCGACGCCGCGCGCCAGGCGCTCGCGCGCATCGACCCGGGCGCGATCCCGGTCGACCCGGCGCTCCCCCCCGCGGAGGCGCGCGAACGGCAGCGCCGCCTGATGACGGCTTTCGCCCTGGAACTGGCCGCGCTGGGATCCCACAGGCATGCGGCGGCCGCGGCGCGGCTGATCGAATGGGCCTGTCCGTACGTGCGCTCGCACGCTCCCCTGAACGATTTCGATCGAGCCTGGCAGCTGGCGGCGCTCGCGGCGCTCGAGGGAGGGATCGACTCCGCCGTGCTGCACGCGCACCTGGACCACGTGCAGGCGGGATTTGGCGCGGATCCGCGCTACGCGCTGGCGCGCGGCGTGGCCGACGAGCAGTTCGGGGCGCCGGCGGAAGTGCTGACGCGGTCGGCGACGGCGGCCAACCTGGCCCGCGCCCGCGAGGCGCTCGCGCGCGCCGAAGGCGAACGATATCGCGCCCTGGATCGCGCCATCGCGCGGTTCCGCGACGCCGCGAAGCTGCCGGCGGTCGCGGCCGAGGCGACGCTCCGCATGGGACACGTGCAGCACCGGCTGTCGCGGCACGACGCGGCGCTCGAGACGTGGTCCGGGATCGAGGCGCTGAATCCGGACCCGTCCGTTCTCTATCTCGCGCATCTCTTCCGCGGGCTCGCCCATGAGAGCTATGGCCGCACCGACGCGGCGCGCGCGGCGTACGACGCGGCGCTGAAGATCAGTCCCAAGGCGCACTCGGCCAACATCCGGCTCGCCGCCCTGTCGTTCGTCCACGGCGGCAGCGATCCGTCGCCGGCGATCGCGGCGCTGCTGCGCGACAACGATCCGCGCCGGGACCCGTGGTGGTCGTACTACGCCGCGGATTGGCGGTTCTGGTACCCGAGGATCGAGCGCGTGCGCGCGCTGGTCAAGGCGCCATGACGCGGCTCGCCGCCGCCGCGGTCCTCGCCCTCGCCTCCGCATCCGCCTGGCACCAGCAGGTCTTCCGCTCGGGCGTCGAGGGCATCACCGTCGTCGTCTCGGTGCGGCAGGGAAACAGACCGGTCGCGGGGCTGACGGCGGCCGATTTCCAGCTCACCGACAACGGCGTGCCCCAGAAGATCTCCTCGCTCGCCGCGGAGAAGGTGCCGCTCGATCTCACCCTGCTCCTCGATCTGAGCAGCAGCGTCGACGGCCCGCAGCTGCAGCGCATCAAGAAGGCGGTCGCCGACACCGCCGGCCTGCTGCGAGCCGACGACCGCATCCGTCTCGTCGCGATCTCACAGGTGCTGCAGGAAGTGTTTCCGTTCCAGCCGAAATCGGCGGCGATGGCGCTCGACGGCCTGCGCGCAGAAGGCGCGACCTCGCTCTATGACGGCATGGCCGCGGCGATGATGCGTCCCGCCGATGCCGGCCGACGGCAGCTGATCGTCACCTTCACCGACGGCCGCGACTCGACGAGCATCGTCGACCAGAAGGTTGCGCTCGAGATCGCGCGCCGCACCGACGCCGTCGTCAGCATCGTCGTGCCCGTGGAAGCCGCCGAAGCGAGCGCGTCGCGGCGCCTCGCGCAGCGCAACACCCTCGATTCGCTGGCCGGCGCGGGCAACGTCACGTTCAGCGGCCGCGGCATGGAGGTCGGTCCGGACGGCGTGCCGACGGCGCTCGCGCGGCTCGTCGCGCCGACCGGCGGCGTCGTCATTCCGCTCGGCACCGGCGAGTCGATCAGCCGCGTCTTCAAGGCGACGCTCGAGGATTTCCGCGCCAGCTACGTGCTGCAGTACATCGCCGAAGGAGTCGGCGACGAGGGCTGGCACGAGCTGTCGGTATCGGTGCGGAAGCGCGGCGGCTTCGAGATCCGCGCGCGCAAGGGGTACATGGGACGCAGTAGAATCGGCTCACCCGGTAATCAGCTCGGAGCCACGAAATGATACGGATGGCGACGCTCCTCCTGTGCGGCCTCGCGCTCTTCCAGGGCCAGGCGACGTTCAAATCGACCACCGCGCTGGTCGAAGTCGACGCGATCGTGCTCGACAGGCAGGGCAACTTCGTGCCGGGCCTGAAGCCGGGCAACATCACGCTCTACGAGAACGGAAAGCCGCAGAAGATCCAGCAGTTCTTCATGGTGACGCACGACCTCGGGCTGCGCGAGGGATCGGTCGCCAGCGAGTACGCGGAACAGGCGCAATACAGCGCGCACCGGGTGTTCGTGCTGCTCTTCGACGAGACGCATCTCGCCAACGACTCGCTGATGCGCGTGAAGGTCGGCGCGGAGAAGTTCGTCCGGGAGATGTTCCGCGAAGGGGACGCCGCGGGCATTTTCGTCAACGGCGGCATGTACAAGGGGCGGCTGACCGTCGACAAGGGAGAGCTGCTCGCCGGGCTGCGCGCCGTGCAGCCGGCGTTCGAGAACCGCCAGGGCATCCTGGCGCCGTTCCGCGAATGGCCGCGCATCCCGAGTGAGGTCGACGCGCTGCGCATCGCGGAAGGGGCGCGCGAGGTGACGCGCGCGCTCGCCGCGCAGGCGTGCCAGGACGACGCGGTGGCGTGCACGGGCGAAGGGGGCGCCGGCAACGTCGAGAACCTGGTGCAGCAGAAGGCCAGGCTCTACATCCGGCAGGCGCGCATGATGACGGCGCGCACGGTGCAGAACCTGGAGACCGTCGCGCGCGGCCTCGCCAAGATGCCCGGCCGGAAGACCGTCGTCCTGCTGAGCGAAGGCTTCTTCGTCCAGGATGTCCGCAGCACGATCGAGACGGTCGCCGCCCAGGCGGCGCGCAGCGGCATCACGATCTATTCGATCGACGGCCGCGGGTTGATCAACGGCCTCGGCGCCAACCCCGACGTGTTGTCGCAGTCGGCAGCCCGCTCGGCGGCGTTCGACACCGGCGAAGACGGCCCCAACATTCTCACCGCCAACACCGGCGGCTTCATGATCCGCAACATCGACGACGTGTCGCTGGCGTTCGGCCGCATCATCCGCGACACCAGCACTTACTACGTCATCGGCTATCAGCCGGAGAATGCCACGATGGACGGCAAGCTGCGGCGGATCGAGGTCAGGACGGACGTGCCTGGGGTCACGGTGAGGGCGCGCAAGGGCTACGCGGCCGTGAAGCTGCCGCCGCAGGAAGCGATCTGGGGGTTCACCAAGTAAGGAGCGAGGATCGAGGTTCGAGGGGCGAGGATCGAGATTCGAGGGGGAGCGCCGGAAAAACGAAGGGCCCGGGAGCGGCTGCTCCCGGGCCCTTCGAGTTCTTACCAGGCGTGACTAGAAGTTCACGCTGGCGCCGACGCGGAAGACGCGCGGCGGGATGATCGAGCTCGGGGCCGTCACCGTGGTCAGGCTCCGGTTGTTGCTGCTGTAGCCCTGGATGGTGTTCCTGTTGAACACGTTGAACCCGTCCAGCATGAACTTGATCCGGTTCTTGCCGCCGCGGAAGCGGAACGACTTCTGGAGACCCACGTCGAGCAGGTTCGTCGGGTCGAACCTGACGGCGTCACGCGGCTGGAACTCCAGCGTGTTGCGGTTGATCGTCGTCGATGCGCCGTTGGCGTTGAGACCGCCGGCCACCGCGCCCGGCCCGTTGATCGTCATCGTGCGCGTCGCCCCCTGGTAGTAGTTGTAGTTGGCCGACGCGGTGATGTCCCACGGGAACTGATAGCTCCCCTGCGCCTTGAACACGTACTTCGCGATCGTGCTCACGCCGTTGCGGAACTCGTAGTTGATCGGATCGACGAACTCGGCCGACTCGCGCAGGAAGTAGTTCGGATTGTCCTGCAGCGTCAGCGCGACCTGCATCTGCCAGCGGTTGCTGAACCGCTTGGTGGCGGTGATGTCGACGCCCTTGTAGACCTGCCAGTTCGGGTTGGTCAGGGTGATCTGCGACGCGCCCGATGGACGCGAGCAGGTGTCGCACACGACGTAATACGGCGCGGTGATGCCGGTCACCGGATCGGTGTAGGTCGCCGGCCGGTAGATCTGCGACAGCGGGAAGCCCGGCGCGCCCGGCTGGAAGCCGATCGTGTAGGTCGTCGTGCCGCGATCGTACTTGCGGTAGATGAAGTCGACCGCGACCGCCAGGTTCGGAACCAGCTCGTGCTGGAAGCCGACGACCGCTTCACGCGTCCGCGCGATCCGGGCGCTCGGATCGACCTGGTTGCCGGCGGGCCGGAGCACGCCGGTCGTCAGATCGAATCTCGACGAGCTCGAGGACGGCGTCCCGATCAGCTCGTTGACCTGGACCAGCCCGTCCATGTTGGCGTCGGTCCAGCACGGCGCGTTCGCCGTCGTGCTGCAGGCGCCGCTGGACTGATTCGGTCCCCACGTCAGCTGCGTGGCGGTGGCGAGGCCGCCGAGCTGATTGGCGAGTGTGATCTTCGTCGCGTAGAAGTACGACCAGTTGGCGTGCACCTGCGTCTTGCCGTTGCCGAGCAGATCGTAGGTGCCGGAGACGCGCGGCGACAGGTTGCCGAAGGACTGGATCCGCTTGCCGGTGCCGGGATCCGTGTCGGTCGCCTCTTCGCACTGTGACGGCAGCAGATCGGGACGCAGCATGTTGGACGGCACGCAGCCGCCCAGCCACTTCGACTGCTGCCAGTCGTAGCGCAGGCCGCCGTTCAGGCGCCAGCGGCCGCGGCTGAAGCCATCCTGGATGTAGCCGTTGTAGCTCCACCAGTCGTTGTTCAGCAGCTGGTCGCGATAGAGCACCGCCTGATACGGCACGTAGCCGGCGCTCGAGCCGAGCGCCACGCGGCTCCCGTCGCCGCAGTTCGCGGTGCTGTTGCCGACGCACTGCAGGTGGGCGCGCGCGCCGCCGCTGTAGTGCGAGAACGACTGGATCGGGTTGCGGCGCCAGCCGAGGCCGAACTTCAGCGAGTGGTCGCCGCCGAACTTGTTGGTGAGGAAGTAGGTTCCGTCGGTCTTCGCTTCCCACGAGTGGCGCGTCGTCTGATAGGTGCCGGTGAGCGAGCGGCTCGCGACGCCCGTGGTCCGGTTGGTCAGCGACTGGATGTTCCACAGGCAGCCGTCGGGGCGCGCGTAGTCCGCCGGGCTGGTCGCGCCGGTATAGCTGCTCTGGGCGCAGTCACCCTGCGGCGGCACGTCCTGGTAGTCGAGGAAGAACCCGCCGTGCACGTAGGTGAACTGGTTGTTGAATACCAGCCGATCGGAGGCGATGAACGTATGCGTCAGGGAGTGGGTCGGCAGCGGCAGCTTCCACGGCTTGTCGCTGGTCTGCTGCGTCGTCGCTTCCTTCAGCGTCGTGGCGCTGGCGCCGCGCGCGTTGCGGTACTTGTTGTCGCTCTGGAACAGGTACTGCAACTTGTTCGACGTGTTCATCTGGTAGTTGATCTTCCACTGCAGGTCCTTGATCACCGTCTTGTCGTTGCTCAAGCACTTCTGCACGTCGTTCAACTTGTCGTAGGTGACGAGCGCCCGCAGGGCCTGCGAGCCGGCGCGCTGCGCGGCGATGAGCTGCTGACAGAACTGGCCGGCGCCGGCGTCGAAGAAGTTGGTGACGCCGACGTTGATGTCCTGCTTGTCGGCGGCGCCCCAGAACCACAGCCTGTTCTTGACGATCGGCCCGCCGTATTCCGCCGAGTACACGCCGATCTCCTTCAGCGGGTTGCCCGAGAGGAAGCCGTTCTGCCCGAGGTCGAACAGGTCCTTCGTGACGTTCTGCCCCTGCATCGCGTCGTTCTCGTAGGTCGCGACCACCGAGCCCTTGAACACGTTGCTGCCGCTCTTGGTCACGAGGTTGATCGACAGACCGCTCGACTGCACGGAGACGTCGCCGCCGCCCGTGGTCACCTGGATCTGCTCGAACGAGTCGAAGTTGAAGTACGACGGCGACGAGTTCGAGGACAGATCGGTGATCGATCCCCCCTCGAGGTTCCACTGCACGTTGGCGTTCGTGCCGCGCGAGTTGAGGCCGACCTGCTGGCCCGACGACGAGCCGCCGACGTTGAGGCCGGCCTGCACGCCGGGTGTCATGTTGATGATCTGCCACGGGTCGCGCGCGGTCGGAATGTTCTCGAGGATCTCCGCGGTGAACACCGCGCCGGTCGCGGTCTTCTTCGTGTCGACAACAGGGCTGGCGGCGGAAATCGTGACCTCTTCGGTCATGTTGCCGATCTCCATCCGCTGATCGACGCCGGCGTTGAAGCCGGTGGTGATGACGACGTTCGGGCGCTGCGCTTTCTTGAAGCTCGCCAGCTCGAACGTGACGGTGAAGGTGCCGATCGGGACGCTGGGGAACTGATAGGTCCCGTTTTCGCTGGTGATTGCGGTGAGCGGCTGCTGCAGCGCCGGCCCCGTGACGGTGACCGTCACGCCCGGCAGCACGCCGCCCGATTCGTCCGTCACCTTCCCGAAGATCGAGCCGATCGCCTGGGCGTAGGCAGGACCTGCCCACGCCGCGAGGATGCCTGCGAGCAGCATCGCTCGTGTTGCACGTCTCATCATCTCTCCTCCTCCTCCTAGACCCCTGAGAACCGAGTCAGAACGCCGAGGAACCCGCAGCCCTGTGTCCGGATTCGCGCATCCTATGCGTGATCCGTCGATGAGGTCAAAGGAATTCTAGAAACGAGGCATATGCAAAGATGTGCTGGTAACTATAAGAAAAAGCGGCCTCAAACGGTCGCTGGCGCACGTCGATGGGCTTGCTCTTCGAGCCGGGTGCCGTCAGCGGACGGATGTCCCCTGCCGCAGCGGCCGCGACGGTCTTGGTGTATAGACGAAGCCGTGGAGCGCCGATCCAGGCATCGACACAAGCCGCTGCCGCACAGCGGCTTGACAGAGCCGGCCGAAGCAGGACCGATGCGGCTGACTCCCCTCCGGCTGTCGCTCATGCTCGCCGCGGTGTTCCTCGTCAAACTGGTCGTTCTGTTCCAGTTGCGGGACCATCCGCTCACCTCCCCGGACGCCGGGCTCGACACGACTGCCTATGCGGATCTCGCCCGGCGCGTGCTCGCCGGAGACGTCGGCCTGGGGCCGGGCCTTTATTACGTCTCACCGCTCTACATCTACTTCCTCGCGGCCGTCCTCGCGGTGTTCGACTCGTTCACCGTCGTGCGCGTGGTCCAGATCGCGCTCGGGACGCTGTCGGTCTGGTTGCTGTTCGACACCTCGCGCGTGTGGTTCGGCGAGCGTGCCGCCTGGATCGCCGCCGGACTGGCGGCGTCGACCGGACTGTTCACGTTCTACGAGGTGCTGATCCTGCAGGCCTCGATCGACGCGTTCCTGACGTCGGCGGCGCTGTGGTGTCTGACCGACGCGTTCCGCGGGAGGACGGGAGGCACGGGCTGGAAGCTGCTGCTGTGCGGGATCGTGTTCGGGCTGCAGACGCTCAACCGGCCGAACATGCTGATCGCCGCTGCCGGCGTCGCAGCCGTCATGGCGGTCGCGACACGGCGCACGCGTCCCGCGGCGCTGCTCGCCGCCGGAGTGATCGTCGGGATGGCGCCGGTGGCGATCCGCAACGCGATCGTCGCGCAGCAGTTCTCGTTCGTGTCGTCGCACGGCGGCCTGAACTTCTACATCGGCAACAGCGAGCGTGCGTCGGGCTTCTACACCAACGTGCCGGGCATCACCCCGACGATTGCCGGACAGGCGCGCGACGCGCGGCGCGTCGCGGAACAGGCGCTGGGGCGGCCGGTGACGGATGCCGAGACGTCCGCGTATTTCTTCCGCCTCGGCTGGTCGTGGATGGCCAGCGATCCGGGCGGCGCCGCGCGGCTGTTCCTGAAGAAGCTGTATTACGTCTTCAACGCGGCCCACACCGCACTGCCGCACAGCTACCCGTTCTACGCCTACGACGCGAACACCGTCCTGCGGTTCCTGGCGGTCGGCCCGTGGCTGTTAATCCCGTTGGGGCTCGCCGGGCTGCTGTTCGTTCCGCCGCTGGGCGACCGGGCGGGCTATCTCGCGTTCGCGTCGTTCGTCCCCGCCTACGCGGTAGCGGTGGCAGTGTTCTTCGTGGCCGAGCGGTACCGTCTGCCGCTGCTGGTCCCGCTGTGCGCCGGCGCGGGCGCGCTGCTCGCCTCCCTGGTGCCAGGTCTGCAGACTGCCGCTGTCCCGGGGTCAGGTCTGGGGATGGGACGTCTTCGGGTGCCAGGTCTGCGAATGCGCCGTCTGGCGGTGCCAGGTCTGGGAATGCGCCGTCTGGTGGTGCCAGGTCTCAAAAAGCGCACAGCGGGATCTCAGCCCCGAGCAGTAACCGCGGACCTGGCCCTCAAACCGCCTGATTCCAGACCTGACCCCCGGGCGCCTGATTCCAGACCTGACCCCCGAGCGCCTGTTTCCAGACCTGACCCCCGGCGGCGGCGGCGGGCGGTGGCAGCGGCGGGTGCATTCGCGGTCGCGGCGAACTGGCCCCTGCACCTCGACGACGGACGGTGGGAAGAGGGACTGCGGCTGGCGCAGCGGTACGTCATCCTGCGCGACTACGACGCCGCGAATCGCTGGGTCGAGCGGCTCGAGCGCTCGCGGCCGCCGCAGCCGGGCACGGCGCACTACGGCGTCGGCGCGCAACTGCTCCTCGCCAACGAGCCGCAACGCGCGCGAGCGCACCTGGAACGCGCCCACCAGGCGCAGCCGGCGGATCCGCGCATCGAATACGCGCTCGGCCAGGCGCTCTGGAAGAGCGGACACGCCGCCGAGGCCGTGCCGCACCTGCGCCGCGGATTCGAGTCGGGCGAAGCGATCCCCGGCGGGGGCTACGACCTTGCCGAAGCGCTGCAGGCCACCGGCGATCTCCGCGGGGCGGCGGCCGTCGTCCAGCGCGTGCGACTGTCGGACGCCGAGAGCGTCGAAGCCTGGCTGCGCCTCGGCCGCATCGCCCAGCAGGGGCGCGAGCCCGGGATCGCGGAGCCGTTCTTCCGGCGCGCGGTCGAACTGCGTCCGGACCTGGCGAGTGCCCGCCAGCAGTACGGACTGAACCTGCTGGTGCTCGGACGGATCGACGAGGCGGCGCGCCAGCTTGGCGAAGCGGTGCGCCTCGACCCGCGCGATGCCGACTCGCTGTCGGGGCTCGCCTACTGCGACATGCAGATGGGACGGACCGGCGATGCGCGGCGGCATGCGGCGGCGGCGCTCGCTCTCAACCCCGCGGATCAACTCGCGGCGGGTATACTGCGCCGCGGAGGCTCCTGATGACTGCACACGTCCGACGCCGCCGGCCGATCTTCGCCGCGCTGCTCGCCCTGGCATTCCTCCCCGCGCGTGCCGCCGTAACCGAAACGCATGCGCAGGCGGCAAAGGCAAGCGTCTCGGACAAGTCCCTGTTCCTCTCGATTCTCGACGCCGACGGACGGCCGGTGCCCGACGTCCGCATGGGGGATCTGCTGATTCGCGAAGACGGCCAGGATCGGGAGATCGTCGCGATCAAGCCGGCGAGCCAGCCAATCTCCGTCGTCGTGCTGGTCGACACCGCCCAGGGCCGGCGGGTCACCGATGCCTACGGCACGCCGGAAGAGTACGTGCGCGACATCCGCGTCGCGGTGTCGGCGTTCGCGAAGCAGCTGCTGTCACGCAGTCCGGACGCGTCGGTGATGCTGATGGAGTTCGGACAGGCGGCAATTCCGGTGGTGCCGTTCACGCAGCACGCGCTGGAGTTCGACAAAGGGGTGAACCGGCTGACCGCCAAGCCGGGCGTGGGCTCCGTGCTGCTGGAAGCGATCGCCGCGGCGAACAGCGAGCTGACGCGCCGCCCGAGCACCCGGCGCGCGATCGTGTCCCTCAACCTCGAGCCGAGCAACGAGCAGAGCCGGGAAGAGCCGAAGAAGATCGTCGAGTCGTTCCGCGCATCCGGCGCGCAGCTCTGGTCGGTGTCGGTGCAGCGCGGCGGACTGAAGAACTCGAAGCGCGATCTCGTGATCAACGATTTCGCCAAGGTGACCGGCGGCCGGCGCGACTTCGTGGTGGGCATCTCCGCGGTCGCCGGCATCATGCAGCGCTACGCCGACGCGCTCGCCGGACAGTACGAGATCGTCTACAAGCGCCCCGAGTCGAACAAGGTGCCGCAGTTGATCCAGGTCGGCACGATGCTGCCCAACGTCAAGGCGCACGCGAGCGGCTTCCCGCCGCAGTAGCGCTCAGCGCCGCGCGTCGATCGCGAGCAGCGCCCGCCGCGCCGGCTCGTACCCGGGATCGGCCGACAGCGCCGCCTCGAGATGCCGCCGCGCCTGCGCAAGATCCGCCCGCTTCAGATACAGCAGCGCCAGGTTGTGATGCGCCGTCGGCAGCCGCGGATCCAGCCGCAGCGCTTCGCGGTATTCCCGCAGCGCGCCCTCATCGTCTCCCTGCGTCGCCAGCGCGCCGCCCAGGCCGTTGTGGGCCTGCGCCAGCGTCGCGTCGAGCGCGATGGCATCGCGGTACTGCACCGCCGCCTCGGCGGCGCGGCCGGTGCGCAGCAGCGCAGCGCCGAGTCCCACGCGCGGCTCCACGGAGTCCGGCTTCAGCCGGATCGCCTCGCGATAATGCTCGATGGCCTCGTTGGCGTGCCCTTCGGCGGCCAGCGCGTTCCCCAGATTGGAGCGCGCTTCCGCGAACGCCCGATCGCTCAGCACCGCAGCCGCGAACCGCTGCCGCGCCTCGGCGGTCCGTCCCTGCCGCGCGAGCACCAGCCCGATGCTGTTGTTGATGACGGCGACGTATCCGGGGGAATGCGCCGGCGCCAGTGCGAGCGCCCGCTCGTAGCTGGCGAGCGCCTCGTGGAGACGGCCGCGTTCGCGCAACGCCTGGCCGAGGTTTTCGTGCGCGATGTAGCTCCGCGGCGTCACGCGCGCCGCGTGCTCCCAGAGCGTGAGGCTGTTCTCCCAGTGCGCGGCCTGCGCGCGGGCGGCGATGGTCCAGACCACCACGAGGACGGCCGCGGCGGCGGGCAGCGCCCGCGTGTGCGAGCGGATCCGGTTCACCAGCGGCGGCGCTCCCCAGGCAGCCGCGATGGCGAGTCCGATCATCGGCACGTAGGTGAACCGGTCGGCGATTCCCTGCTCGCCTGCCTGCAGGAATCCGACGACCGGCGTGATCGTGACGACATACCAGCACCAGCCCACCCAGACGTACGGATGCTGGCGCCGGACGCGGTACGTCGCGTAGCTGACGGCAAGGAGCGCCGCGAGCGCAGCGCCGACGCGGAGCGGAGAGAGCTCGAAGAGCGGATAGAACGCCGCCATCGGCCAGGGCCAGACGGTCTTCCACACGTACGCGAGGTAGCCGATCGCGGCGTTGCCGAGCCGCGTGGACAGCGGCAAGGCATCCAGACCGGCCATCGCGCCGACGCGCGCCTGGATCGCGACCGTGGTGATGCTGGTCGCGATGGCCAGCGCCAGGAGCGGCACCTTCTCGACGATCAACCTGCGCGCGTTGGTGCGGCCGAGCGGCCACACGTCCAGCAGCAGCAGCACCAGCGGGAGCGTCACGACCATCGGTTTCGACATGAGGGCGCAGGCGAACAGCGCCATCACGCCCGTGTAGCGCGCCAGCGACGGCCGGCGAACGTAGCCGACGTACGCGAGCGTGGTGAGCAGCAGGAACAACGTGCTGAGCACGTCCTTGCGCTCGGTCACCCACGCGACTGATTCGACGTGGAGCGGGTGCGCGGCAAACGCCGCCGCCACGAAGGCGCTGCGGCCCGGCGCGCCGGTGGCGCGACGAAGCAGCTCGAACAGCAGCAGCGTGTTGGCGGCGTGAAGGATCAGGCTCACGACGTGATACGGACCGGGATTCGTGCCGAACAGGCTGACGTCGAGCAGATGCGACAGCCAGGTCAGCGGATGCCAATACGGTGAATGCCCCGTCGTGAGCGCCCACCAGGCCGTGCTCCAGTTGAGCCCGCGCAGAACGGTCGGGTTCTCCGTGATGTACGTCGGGTCGTCCCAGTTGACGAGCTCGAACCGGCCGACGTTCGCGTAGATGACCAGGTTGATGACGACGAGCGCGACGTACACGAGCAGGCGGTGCGGCGCCGTGCCGCGAGAACCCGCCGGAACGGGCCGGGAGAAGACTGCCTGCGAGCTCTTCCGCTTCGCCATCGAGCCGTAATGATGTGCCGCCGCCGCGCTGCACGGCAACCCACCGGCACGCAGCGTGCAACTCCATCAGCGACACGAGTGCGATGAAACGCAAGGAGGATTACTGATGGGTCGAATCACATCGATAACCGCGGCGGCGTGCGCCACCCTGCTGATCGGCGCCGCCAGCGCCGCGGCACAGCCGTCCGACCGCATGACGTTCGTGACGTTCAGCGGTCCGGTCTCCATTCCCGGCAAGACGCTGCCGGCCGGCACCTATACGTTCCGACTGGCCGACTCCCCCGCTGACCGCCACATCGTGCAGATCTTCGATCGCGATCAGACGCAGCTCTTCGCCACCGTGCTGGCGGTGCCCGCCGAGCGCAACCAGCCCGAAGGGGAACCGGTGATCACGTTCCGTGAAACCCCGTCGAACGTCCCGCCCGCTTTGCGCTACTGGTATTACGCGGGCGAAACCGCCGGCAACGAGTTCGTCTATCCGCGATCGCAGGCGATGACGATCGCGCGCGCCTCGGGTGAGGGCGTCATGTCGATGGACACCGAGTCCACGGACGTCACCAAGTGGACCGGCACACCCGAGCGCGTGACCGCCAACGCGGAACCGCAGTCGAGCACGACGGCCTCGACGGCCACGACGAGCTCCACGGCCTCGACCACCACGTCGCAGCCGACGACGGAGCCGGCGTCGCAGCCGCCGGCCGCCTCTCAGCCGACGACCACGTCGCAGCCGACGACGACGCCGGCAGAGCCGACGGCCTCGCAGCCGCCGTCACAGCCGGTGACCGCGCAGCCCGCCGCCACGCCGGAGCCGACGACCGCGCCGCGGACGTCCACGGCGGATCAGCCGACGGGCACGTCCGGCCGCTCCGAACCGAGCGAGCTGCCGCGGACGGCCGGTGAACTGCCGATGGTCGGCCTGATCGGCCTGGCCGCGTTCGCCGGCGCCTTCGCGCTCCGCGCGGCGCGGAAGGCGGCCGTCTAGGAGGAGCCGCACGCCGTGCGCCTCGCCGCACTGCTGCTTGGCGTCTTGATCGCGCAGGATCCCGGGTCGCGGCCGACGTTCACGTCGCGCGCCGACCTGGTGGTCCTGCAGGTCAGCGTCCTCGATCGGCGAGCCGGGTTCGTTCCCGGACTGCCGCGCGAGGCGTTCGTCGTACGCGAGAACGGCCGCGTGCAACCGATCACCATGTTCGACCAGGACGACACGCCGGTGACGGTCGGTCTGGTCATCGACAACAGCACCAGCATGGTGCCGCGGCTCGACGCCGTTCGGGCCGCCGGACTCGCATTCGCCGAGTCGAGTCATCCCGCGGACGAATTGTTCACCATCAACTTCAACGAACGAGTCTGGCCCGGCCTCCCGCCGGACCAGCCGTTCACCAGCGACCATGGCGTGCTCCGCGACGCGCTGGCGCGCTCGATGGCGCGCGGCATGACGGCGCTGTTCGATGCCCTGCTCGCCGCGCTGCAGCATCTCGATCGCGGCACGCAGGCGCGCAAGGTCCTGCTGCTGGTCAGCGACGGCGGCGACAACGCCAGCCGCGCGCGCTTCGCGGACGTGCTCGACGCCGCGCTGCGCCGCGACGTCGTCATCTACACGATCTGCCTCGCCGATGGCCTCGATCGCGAAGCGAAGCCGCAGCTGCTGCGCCAGCTCGCGTCGGTGACGGGCGGCGAATCGTTCTTCCCGAAGTCGAACGGCGAGATTACGCCCACCCTGCAGCGCATCGCCCGCGACATCCGCAGCAGCTACACCATCGGCTACGTTCCGCCGCGAACGGCCGCGGATGGGCTCAAACGGAAAGTCGAAGTCGATCTGCAGGGCCGGCAGTACGACAGGTTCGCCGTTCGCGCGCGGTCGCTGTATATCGCGCCTGGGGACGGCGGCGGTGTCTAGAGCCTCTGCCGACCGGGTGATGCGGGCTGCCGAGCGCCTGCTGTTTGCGATCGCACTCGCCGCGTTGGCGTGGTTCGCCGCCGGACAGATTCATGCCGCCCGCGAGCAGGCGGCGCTGTCGCGCGAGCTCGAAGCCGCGAGGCGCGCCGCGGCGGCTGACGCGTCTTCCTCTCCGTCCGGCAGCACGGCAGCCACCGCACCCGCTCTCGCCAGACGTGCCGTCGTCGGCCGCATCGAGGTTCCACGGCTGCGATTGTCGGCGCTCGCGCGCGAGGGGGTGGACGTGCGCACGCTGCGCGGATCGGTCGGCCACGTCCCCGGCACTGCGCTGCCCGGGGAACCAGGAAACGCGGCGTTTGCGGCGCACCGCGACACGTTCTTCCGTCCGCTCGCCGGGATCAAGAAGGACGACACCGTGCTGGTGACGACGGCCGAGGGGGTGCATCGCTATCGCGTATTCGCCACCCGCATCGTTTCACCGGATGAGGTGTCGGTGCTGCGTTCGGGACAGCTGTCGCAGTTGACGCTGGTGACCTGCTACCCGTTCGATTACGTCGGCAGCGCGCCGCAGCGATTCATCGTGCATGCGGAACTGCTGCCGCCGTCGCGTGCGGCCGCCGCCGCGCAGTGACGCCCCTGGCCGGCGCCCGGGCCAGCCGTCTTTGCGGCTGCCAAGTCGTGACATCCTTAGAACGGCTTGGCCTCCCAGAAGAAATCCGCTTCGTCTCCGGCGCCTCGGTCACTCCTCCGATCGCCGCTGATCGTCGCGGCCGTCGTGGTCGCAATCAGCGCGGCGATCCTGACCTGGCGCAGCGGCGGGAACCGGTTCTCGCTGCCGTCGACCGCAGATCAGAACGTCCTCCTCATCACGATCGATACGCTGCGCGCCGACGCCCTGTCGTCCTATGGCGGGCCGGCGCAGTCGCCGTCGCTGGACCGGCTGGCCGCTGAAGGGGCGCGCTTCACGTTCGCGCACGCGCACGCGGTGGTCACGCTGCCCTCGCATACCTCGATCCTCAGCGGTCTGCTTCCCTACGAGCACGGAATGCGCGACAACAGCGGCTTTCGCGTGCGCGCCGGAACGCCGACGCTCGCGACGCGGTTGAAAGCGCGCGGGTTTGCGACCGGTGCGTTCGTCGGCGGATTTCCGCTGACCAAGCGGTTCGGCCTGACGCCGGGGTTCGACATCTATGACGACCAGATGCCGGAGACGCGCGGGGCGGTCGAGATCTCGATGCCGGAGCGTCCCGCGGCGGACGTGGTGTCACGGGCCACGGCGTGGATTGCGCAGCAGCAGACGCCGTTCTTCGGATGGGTCCACGTGTTCGATCCGCACTCGCCGTACCGTCCGCCGCAGGATCTCGCCGGCGCGTACTCGACGCAGCCGTACTACGGCGAGGTGGCGGCCGTCGACCGGGCGCTCGGCCCGCTGCTGGACCGGCTCCGCACGCTCACGCGCCCGACACTGGTGATCGTCACCGCGGATCACGGGGAGAGCCTCGGAGATCACGGCGAGCTGACCCACGGCATGTTCGCCTACGAACCGACCTTGCGCGTGCCGCTGATCGTGTCGCGGATCGATCCGCGCTCGGGCGCGGCGGCCGCAGGTGTCGTCGTCGGCACGCCGGTACGCCACATCGACATCGTCCCCACCGTTCTCGACGCGCTGGGGATCGACCCGGACCCGTCACTTGCCGGCGCGTCGCTGCGTGAGGCAATCGCGGGCACGGCGGGCGATCGACCGTCGTACTTCGAATCGATGACGTACAACCTCGTGCGGGGCTGGGCGCCGCTGCGCGGTGTGCTGCGCGAACGCACGAAGTACATCGATCTGCCCATCCCCGAGCTGTACGATCTCGGCGCGGATCCGCGCGAGTCGTCGAACGGCGCGGCGACGCAGCGGGAGCGCGTGCAGGTGCTGAGCAACCTGCTGCGGACGTTCAACGTGGCACCCCCGGATCGCCCGGGGCGTGAGACGCCGGAGGCGGCGGCGGCGCTGCGCTCGCTCGGCTACGTGCAAGGGAGCGCGCCGGCGAAGGCGGCCTACGGCGAGGCCGACGACCCGAAGCGGCTGGTCGAGATCGATCGCGATCTGCATCGCGCCACCGAACTGAATCAGGCGGGGCGGCAGCAGGAGGCCGTGGCGATGCTGGAGAGCGTGATCGCGCGGCGTCCGGATACGGCAGACGCCTACATGTCGCTCGCCTACGCGTTCTGGCAGGCGGGCGATCCGCGGCAGGCGATTGCCGTCCTCGAGAAGGGGCTCTCGAGCGGCGCGCCCGATCGCGACATCCGGATCCGCCTCGGGATCTATCTCGCCGAGAGCCACATCGACAGCGGCAAGGCGATCCGGCTGCTCGAAGGGATGTCTGCCGAGGACGTGGAAGCGCTGAACGGACTCGGCGTCGCGTACGGCGATGCCGGCCGATCCGCCGACGCGCTGCGCACGTTCCGGCAGATCCTCGCCCTGGATCCGACCAACGGCATCGCTTATCAGAACCTCGCGTCGATCGTCCTGCGAGAGGCCCTGGCGACGCGCGTCGAACCCGCACGGGGCGCGCGGCTGCAGGAAGCGGAAGCGCACGCGCGAAAGGCGATCGAGGTCGATCCGGCGCTGGCGGACGCCTATACCACGCTCGGCGTGGTGCTCTCGACGACCGGCCGCAAGCCCGACGCGATCGCCGCCTGGCAGCGCGCGGTGGCGCTCGATGCCTCGCAGTTCAACGCGCTGTACAACCTGTGGTTCGAGCTGGCGGCCGCGGGCCGCCGCGACGACGCCGTCCGCTACGGCCGGCAGTTCGTCGACACGGCCCCGCCTGCGTTCTTCGCGCCCGACATTGCGCGCGTACGCGCGTACACGCGCGGATCGCTAATCCCCGATCGCTAATCGTGAATCCCGCATCCCGCATCGCGAATCGCGAATCGCGAATCCCGAATCTTCCGATCCGTCTCAACGCGACAGCTCGATGACGTCGGAGTAGCTGCCGATGTGGCCTTCGGTGTACGCCGCGAGCAGGATGGAGATCGGATTCAACAGGGTCTGCGAGCGCGGGCCCAGCGGCACGCCGTTCTGCGGATCCGGAATGCGCATGATGCGTCCCTGGTTGTTGAAGAACGCGCGGATGAAGGTGCTCTGCGGCGTGATCGGCATCGCGGCGACGTTGTCGTAGAAGCGCTGCCAGACGTCGCGGCCGCCGGCCTCGACCGGGCGGAAGAGATACTGCTCGACGTTCGAGGTGTAGAACACGCTCACCGTCGAATGATGCATGTCGAGATAGCGCGCGACCGAGCGCAGCGCCTTGGGACCGCCGAAGTCGCCGACGATGGGGATGATCAGGTTGCGCTCCTGCAGGTCGCGCAGCGTGCTGTACAGCGCCTCGCTGGCCAGATAGCTGCGCTGCACACCCTGCCCGTCGTCGGCGGTCATGAGATCGCTGTAGGTCGGGAACGGCTGCCAGCCGCGGCCGAACGAGTAGCGCAGCTCGGGGCCGGCGCTGTAGAACGCGCGATACACGTAGTCGATGCCGGCGAGGTCGCCGCGCGACAGCGCGAAGCCGTGCCGCCGCGTCAGCCAGGCGACGATCTCGGCGCGGTTGCGCTCGAACGACACCGGATCGGGATCGGTGTGGCCGAACGCGTCGAGCAGGGCGTTCGCCGTGGCGTTGGTGTCGAGGTTCGGCGGCGGCCGCGAGAAGAGCCGCGCCAGGAACTCTTCGCGCGACGCCGACATCTCGATCAGCGCCTTGTACATCAGGTGCAGCATCATGTTCTGCCGCCGGATGTCGACGATGAACGCGATGCGCGGCTTGAGCGACGCGATGTAGGTGAAGTTCTGATCCGGCCCGACGCCGATATACGCGCTGACGGGCCCAAGCGTCTGCTGCAGTGTCGGGATGACGTATTGAAAGACGGTCTCGTTGGAGACGAGATTGTCGGAGCGGAAGGTCCCGCCGGGTTCGGAGAACTCGGAGGCGAGCATCCAGAAGGTGCGATCGTCGAGATATTGCGGGAGGGCCTCGGCGCGCGGCCGCGCGGTCGGCGTG
>DASSPH010000094.1 GCA_035699745.1 Vicinamibacterales bacterium | reverse complement strand
CGCGCTTCGTTCTTGCCCCGGCCGTCTCTCTTCTCCGCTTGCAGTGTGGCTTCCATAATCAGCTTTCAGTTCTCAGCTCTCAGCTTGCCGCTCATACGAACAGCGAGGAGACCGAGGTCTCTTCGTGAATACTCCGAATCGCCTGGCCGAGCAGGCGGGCCACCGAGAGCTGCCTGATCTTGCGGCAGCACTTCGCCCGCTCGGTGGAGAGCGGGATCGTGTTGGTGATGATCACCTGATCGATCGGCGCCGCCTCGAGCCGCTCGATGGCGGGCCCCGAGAGCACGCCGTGCACCGCGCAGGCGAACACGCGCTCGGCCCCGTTGGCCTTGAGCGCGTTGGCGGCCTTCACGATCGTGCCCGCCGTGTCGATGATGTCGTCCTGGATGATGCACGTGCGCCCGGCGACGTCGCCGATCACGTTCATCACCTCCGCCGTCCCGTCCTCGGTGCGGCGCTTGTCGATGATCGCCAGTTCCGCGTCGAGCCGCTTGGCGTAGGCCCGCGCGCGCTCGGCGCCCCCCGCGTCCGGCGACACGATGGTCAGGTTCGGACTGTCGAGCGTCCCGAGATACTGGATGATCACCGGCGCCGCGAACAGGTGATCCACCGGGATGTCAAAGAACCCCTGGATCTGCGCCTTGTGCAGATCCATCGTCAGCACCCGATTCGCCCCGGCGGCGGTGATCAGATTGGCCATCAGCTTCGCGGAGATCGGCACGCGCGGCTTGTCCTTGCGGTCCTGCCGGGCGTAGCCGTAATACGGAATCACCGCGGTGATGCGCGACGCCGACGAGCGGCGGAACGCATCGATCATCACGCACAGCTCGACCAGGTGCCGATCGACGTCGGCGCAGGTCGGCTGGATCACGAACACGTCGGTGCCGCGGATGTTCTCGTCGATCTGGAACGAGACCTCCGTGTCGGGGAACCGCTGCAGGCGGGCGTGCCCGACCTGGACGCCGAGGAACTCCGCAATCTCCTCGGTCAGCGCCCGATGCGCGCTGCCCGAGAACAGCTTGAGCTGCCCGCTCGCCATCGTTTGCGGTAGCGCTCCGGTCGTAATCACGCAGACACCCTTGGATTGCGATGGATGGGGCGGGTGGATTCGAACCACCGAATACGGGATCCAAAGTCCCGCGCCTTACCGCTTGGCCACGCCCCAAGACGGCCCCCGCGAGCCATCCGCAAAAGGCTAAGTCTAGCGGATCCTAGCCCTTTCGGGCAACTCTCCGGGCGGGCCCGCGCGTGGCGCGCCCCCGCGGGGCCACGGCCCGACTCCGCCGCTCGTGCTCGGCGCGGCTCAGCGTCCGGGTGACGAGGGCCCGGGCGCCGTTCCGCGACAACGGCTTGACGGCGTGGTGGGCGGCGGCACGGCTGCGAAACAGGCCGAAAACCGCCGATCCGCTGCCGGACATCGCCGCGGCCGTGGCGCCGAGCTCCCGCAGCTGAGCCTTGAACCCGGCGATCTCGGGATGGCGTCTGATCACCGGCGGCTCCAGGTCATTGATCATCTGCGCCGCGCGGGTCGGCCAGGGCACGGGCAGCTGCTGCAGCTCGCGATTCTCGTCGCGCTGCCCCGACGCGCGGTCCTCGTCGTACCAGCCGTACGCCTCCGCCGTCGACACGCCGAACGGCGGGCGGACGATCACCACGAAGTGCGGCGGCAGATCGACAAGCGGGTAGATCTCCTCGCCGCGCCCGAGGCCAAGCGCCGTCCCGCCCGACAGGAAGAACGGCACGTCGGCGCCAATCGTCGCGCCGACCTCGCGCAGGAGCGTCAGCGCCGCGCCGCCCCAGAGGCGGCCGAGCGCGACCAGCGCCGCGGCGGCATCCGAGCTGCCGCCGCCGAGACCCGCTTCGAGCGGAATCTGCTTCTCGATGCGCACCACGACGTCGCGCGGCGCGCCGGCGCGGCCGAGCGCGGTCCAGAGCGCGGCCGCCGCGCGCCAGATCAGATTGCGGTCGTCGAGCGGCACCCCGGGCGTCCGGCACTGCAGGGTGAACGGCCCGGGGCGCTCGCGGCAGACGAGCGTGTCGTGCAGCTCGATGCCTTGAAACACGGTGCGCAGTTCGTGGTTGCCGTCCGCGCGCACGCCGAGCACGCGCAGATCGAGATTGACCTTGGCATGAGCGCGCACGGTGAAGCTGCGCCGCGTCAATTCGCAACTCCCCACCGGGAATTGTCAGGATCCACCAAGCGGCCCCGCTTTCCGGAGTTCATCCAGCGACAGAGGAATCGGGCGATCGGGCAGCTCGATCTGGAAGGTCCGCGGATCGAGCGTCGTGTTGATCTCGACGTCCGAGAGGCGCAGCGTGACGTCGGCGTTGGTGCGGCCGGCCGATTCGGCGCGGATCCGGATCGTGGACGGCCGGCCGCCGGCGTAATCGGCATAGGCGATGGTGACGCCGCCGCGCGAGGCGGCGGCGACGTGCCACGCCGCGTCGGCGCGCTGCAAATAGATCGTCCCGCCATCGACGGGTGCCGCGACCCACCCGTTGGGAAATTCGCGTCCGTCGCCGGGAACGCCGCCGAAGCCGCAGCCGCTGATCGCGGTGCGAAGCGCCTCCGCGCCGAGCGGCACGCCGGCCAGCGCTTCGACGATCCGTTCCGGCGGCGCGTCGCGCAGCACGCGATCGTCGCGCGTCAGCACCAGCGTGCCGCGGCCTGCGCCGGCGACGAGCACGAAGACCGGCCGGCCGAACACCGGATGCCGCCCCTCGAGGCGCGCGCGATCGGGCGCCGCAAAGCCGGCGTCGATGCGGCCGCGCAGCTTCGTCGATCCGGCGCGGCCGGACATCGCCATCGACGCGGTGATGGTCGTCACGCCGCGACAGCCGCGCGTGGCGTCGTCGAACGCGGACGCAAAGGCGGGAAACGGGGTCCCGGCGCCGGTGGGGAGCGCGATCGGCGCCTTCGGCGCGCACCCGGCAACGGCGGCCGCGGCGATCGCCGCCGCGAGCCGAAGACCGCGGGCGGCCGGTCTACTTGCGCTGCGCCGCATCCACTTTCTTCTGCACCTTGAGGCGATCGATGCCGTCCCCGTCGCCGGCCAGGGCGCGGCGCCAGGCCTCCACCGCCTCGGCGCGGCGATTCTGCTTCAGGCGCAGGTCGCCGAGGTGATCCTGAATCACCGAATTCTTCGGCAGCCGATCGGCCGCGGCGGAGAGCGGCGGATCCGCGAGATCGAGCTTGCCCTGCTGGAAGTAGGCCCAGCCGAGCGAATCCAGATACGACGGATTGCCGGGATCCAGCGCGAGCGCGCGCTGGATCAGCGATACCGCTTCGTCGAGCGACGTCCCCTGTTCGGCGAGCATGTAGCCGAGATAGTTCAGCGCGTTGGCGTGGTCGGGATGCCGCGCGATGAGATCGCGGAAGACCTTCTGGGCCTCGGGCCGCCGGCCGGCGCGATCGAGCGCGGCGCCGAACTGAAACTGCACGGACGTGTCGTCCGGCGTGGCGGCGATCGCTTCCTTGTACGAGGCGATGGCCTCGTCGTAGCGCTTCAACTGCAGGAGCGCGAGCCCCTGCGCGCCGAGCAGCAGGCCGATCTGCTGCGGCTTCGCCTTGGCGGCGCGCAGACGCTCGATTTCCGGTTTGAGCAGCTCGACGATCTCCTTGTGGCGCCCGCGGGCGTCGAGCATCTGCGCCAGCAGGTACGTCGTCCGCGGATCCTGCGGGTACGCCGCGGCCAGCGCCCGGGCGGTGGCCTCGGCCGCATCGAGATCGCCGGCGTCGCGGTGCGCCTGGGCGAGGATGAAGGTCAGGCGCACGTCGTTCGGCGCGATCTTCAGCGCCTCACGGAGCACGGCCTGTGCGTCGGCCGGACGGCCGCCATTCATCAGTGACGTGGCGCGCCGGGCCATCACCTCGGTGTTGCGGGGACTGAGCTTCTGCACGGCGGCCCACGCCTGCGCCGCCTCGTTCCACTGCCGCTGGCGATCGTACAGCTCCGCGATCTGCACGCGGCCGCGGAAGAACTGCGGCTGATCCTGGAGCAGCAGCGTCAGCGTCTCGATCGCCGCGTCGGGGGATCCCGTCTGTTCCTGCGCTTCGGCGAGCAGGACGGACCCTTCGGCGAACTGCGGCTGCTCGGCGACGATCCGCCGCAACAGCGGGATGGCGTCGGCGGGACGATCGCGCTCGAGATAGAGGCGCGCCAGCGTCAGATCGATCGACAGGTCGCCGGTGCCGTCGCCGCGGGCGATCTCCAGCGCCGCCATCGCGCGCGCCCCGTAGGACGAGACGTCGTCGCCGGGCTTCGCCGCCTGGCGCTGGGCGGCGAACGAGGCGAGCACCGTGCCGAGGATGCGATTGGCTTCGCGGTTCTTCGGATCGATCTTGATGGCCTCTTCGGCGGCGGCCAGCGCCTCGGGGGCGCGGTCGGCACGCGCGTAGAGCGCGGCGAGCTCGGCGCGCGGCTCGGCGCTCTTCGGATCGAGCTCACCGGCCTTGCGCAGCGCCGCGGCCGCCTCGTCCACCTTCCCTTCCCCTTCGAGAAAGCGGCCGAGGAGGAAATAGTACGTCGGCAGCTCCCGCTCGCCGGGCGCCTGCGGCCTGGCCGCGGACGCCGGCGCGGGCGGCGTCCTCACCGGCGCCTGCGCGGAAAGTGCCAGCGAGAGCGCGACAACGGCAGAGACTGGAGTCAGCATGGAAACCGATGACTATAATAGACCGCGAGGGACTGTCTCATGGTTGATCCGGAACTGCTCGAGATCCTGGCGTGCCCCAACTGCAAGACGAAGGTCGAGCTGGTGAAGGGAGGCACGGCGCTCAAGTGCCCGCAGTGCCGGCGCGTGTATCCAATCAAGGACGACATCCCCGTGATGCTGATTGACGAGGCCACCATCGAGCCCTGAACGCATCCTGCTGATCCGCCTGCGCCTGATCGGGGACGTAGTGTTCACGACGCCGTTGATCGGCGCGCTGCGCCGCGCGTATCCTCGGGCGCGGCTGACGTACCTGGTGGAGCCTGCGGCCGCGCCGATCGTGAGCCGCAATCCGCATCTGGACGAGGTGATCGTGGCGCCGCGGCGGCGCGGCGTGCGGCGGCTGCTCGACGACCTGCACCTGGCGCGGCGGCTGCGCCGCGAACGGTTCGACCTGGCGATCGATCTGCACGGCGGTCCGCGCAGCTCCTGGCTGGCGTGGGCGAGCGGGGCGCGGCAGCGGATCGGCTACGACATCGGCGGCCGCCAGTGGATGTACACGCGCCGGGTCGCGCGGCCGCGGGAACTCCGGCCGCGGCACTCGGTCCGGAATCAATGGGACCTGCTCGGCGCGATCCCGGACTGGCCGGGAGGCGAACCGAGCCCGGAGCGCGATCGCATCGACATCGCGCTCGACCCGCAGGCCGACGCGCGGATGGCCGATCGCCTGCGGCTCGCCGGCGTGGCGGAAGACGACGAACTCGTGGTGATGCACGTGAGCGCGGGCAACCCGTTCCGCCGGTGGCCGGAGCCGTTCTTCGTCGACACCGCCACCGCGCTCGCGGCCGGGGGGCCGAAGCGGCGCGTGGTTCTCAGCTCGGGCCCATCGGACCGTGAGGCAGCCGCCCGGATCGCGGCCGCCACACGCGCGCGACTCGGCGGCGAGGCGCGCCGTATCATCGATCTCGGAGAATTCGATCTGCACGAGCTCAGAGCGTTGATCGGCCGGAGCCGGCTTTTCGTCGGCGGCGACACGGGACCGCTGCACATGGCCGCCGCGACCGACACGCCGGTGGTCGGTCTGTACGGGCCGACGCTGGCGGCGAGGTCCGCGCCGTGGCGCCCGGCCGGGATTCCAACGGTATCGCTGGAGCGCGACGATCTGGCGTGCCGTCCCTGCGACCAGCGGACGTGTGCGCCCGGCGACTTCCGCTGCCTGACCCAACTGCCGCCGGCGCGCGCCATCGACGCCGCCGAACGGATACTGTCTGCCTCGTCTTCGGCCGCCGCCGGCCGGCGGAGCGCGCCGTGAGAACGCCCGCGACCAGCACCTGGCCGAACGGCTGGGTGGACGCCGTGCCGACGCTGCCCGCCGCGCCGCTCGAGCGTGCCGCCTGCCTGACGCTGCTGGCGTTTGCCGCGGCCCTGCAGGTGTCGATCGCGGCCGCCGACATCCTGCTGACGATTGCCGCCGCTCTCTGGATCGGGGTCCTCGTCAGGAACCGCGAGCGGATCGAAGTGCCCGGCATGTTCTGGCCGCTCGCCGCCTACGCCGGCGCGACGCTGATCGCCTCGTTCTTCTCCGTCGATCCGCGCGTCAGCTTCGTCGATTCGAAGCAGCTCGTGCTGCTGGTGATTGTCCCGCTCGCCTACCGGCTGTTCCGCGGCAACCGCGCGCTGCTCGCGGTCGACGTGATCATCACCATCGGCGCGCTCAGCGCGACCTTCGGCATCGTCCAGTACCTGATCCTCAGCTACGACAACCTGGGGCGCCGGCCGCAGGGCACGCTGGGGCTCTACATGACCTACTCGGGCCTGCTGATGCTGGTGACGTGCGCCGCGGTCGCGCGGATCATGTTCGCGCAGCATCACCGCCTGTGGGCGTCGCTGATCCTGCCGGCGCTGGTCTTCGCACTGGCGTTCACGTTCACGCGGAGCGCCTGGGTCGGCGCCTGCGTCGGCATCGGCATCCTGTTCGTGCTCCGCGATTTCCGCCTGATCGCGCTGCTGCCGATCGCGCTCGGCGGATTTCTCGTGCTGGCGCCGCCGAACCTCAGCGCGCGGCTGTATTCGACGTTCAGCCTGACCGACCCGTCCAACGTCGATCGGGTGGCGATGATGAAATCGGGCTGGCGCATGGTGCAGAAGGATCCGCTCACCGGCGTCGGGCCCGACATGGTCATCCAGGTGTACCCGACGATTCGCGACAAGACGGCGATCAACCAGCTCAACCCGCACCTGCACAACGTGCCGCTGCAGATCGCCGCCGAGCGCGGCATCCCGGCGCTCCTGGTGTGGATCTGGTTCATCGTCCGGCTGGCGCGCGACTTCCTGCGGCAGCGCCGCGCCGCATACCCATCGCTGTCGAACGCCGGGCTCGCGGTGATCGGCGCGATGCTCGCGGCCGGCCTGTTCGAATACAATTTCGGCGATTCCGAGTTCCTGATGCTGTTCCTCGTCCTGGTCACGCTGCCGTACGCGGCGGCGGCCGCGCCACCGACACATGCCCGACGCGCCGGCTGACCTCACGCGGCTGCTCGCCGACGCCCGCGGCCGCTCCGTTCTCGTCGTCGGCGATCTGATGCTCGATCACTTCGTGATCGGCCGGGTCGAACGCATTTCGCCCGAAGCCCCGGTGCCGGTGGTGCAGTTCGACCACGAGAGCTTCCGGCTCGGGGGCGCGGCCAACGTCGCCAACAATCTCGCGGCGCTGGGCGGCAAGGTCGAGATTGCGGGCGTGGTCGGCAGCGATCCGGAGGGCTCGCGGCTGACCGCGGCGCTTCGCACCGCCGGGATCGGCATCGGCGGCGTGATTGCCGACAAGGATCGCTGCACCACACGCAAGCTGCGGGTCGTGACCACGCGGAACCAGCAGGTCGCGCGGATCGACTACGAATGCGATCGGCCCGTCGACGGGGAACTCGAGGCGTCGCTGATCCTGAAGATCCGCGCCGCGGCGGCGCACGCGCACGTCATCCTGATCTCCGATTATCAGAAGGGCACGATCACGCCGGCGACGGCGAACGCCGCGATCGAAGCGGCGAAGGCGAAGGGCGTTCCGTCGCTGGTGGACCCGAAGGTGCCGCACATCGACTACTACGCGGGTGCGGCATTGATCACGCCGAACCACCTCGAGGCGGAGGCGGTCACGCTGCAGCGGATCCGCAACGCCGAGGAAGCGCGGTCCGCCGCCGCCAGGTTCCGCGAGCGCGCCTCGTGCCGCAGCGTTCTGATCACGCGCGGCGAGCACGGCATGTGGCTGCTGTCTGACGAGGGAGAACACGATCTGCCGGCCGAGGCGCGCGAGGTCTCCGACGTGACCGGCGCCGGCGACACCGTGATCGCCGCGATCGCGCTGGGTCTCGCGGCCGGCGGCTCGCTGCGCGACGCCGCGCGTCTCGCCAACCGCGCCGCCGGCCTGGCGGTCGCCCGCTTCGGGCCGGTGGCGATCACCGCGGAGGAACTCGCGGAGGAACTTGCGGCGGCTCGCTAGCGTGCCCCGCGGTTCCTCCACACGGAGTCGCAGCGGTCACGGAGACCGTCGTGCTCCCGGTGGATCGAGATGGCAGCCTCCGGGTGTGTCGTGACCGCCGCCGCGCGTCAGCCGCGCCGCTTGTCCAACCAGCTCGCGAGCTTCGCCGCACGCGACGGCCGCACTTCCACCGGCAGGTCGATCGGCGACGCGCGATAGCGCGCCGCGGCTTCCTTGACGGTCAGCCCCTCGATGAAGGCGTCCGCCAGGCGGCGTGCGATCTCGGCGTCGTAGCCGGGCTTGTTGCCCCAGTAATGGACGAACCACTCGTGGGCGGCGTGCAGCCGCCCGGTGCGGCCGAAGATCACCCCTTCGACGAGCTGTTCGGTGGCGAAGTGACGCAGCCCTTCGGCGCCGAGCCGGTCGTAGAGATCGATCGACTGATCGAGCAGCGGACGATCGGCGGTCGGCACGCCCAGCACGCCGGAATTCCACATCGCATCGCTTGCCTCGAAGGCGAACGCCTTCGAGCGGCGAAGCGCCGACCACAGCTTGCGGTTGCCGGAGCGCCGGCTCTCGGCGAGCACGTACTCTTTCTTGTGCATGAACAGCCGGCCGGCGTCGAGCTGTTCGACGAACGGCCTGAGCGGCCTGATCGCGAGGACGTCGGCGTCGAGCAGCACCGTCGCTGACGGCGGAACCCGGCTGAGGCCCGACTCCGCCGTCGGCGTCGCGGCGCGCGCGAGCTCGAGCTTCTGGCGCATCGAGAACGGCGACGGTCCCTTCCACGCGGTGAGCCGCGCGAAATCGAGATACTCGATCTCGACCCGCGTCCCGAACCACACGTAGCACTCGGGACGATCCGTCGCCACGACCAGCTCGTACGGCTCCGGCGCGTGCGCGACGAGCGACAGCAGCAGCATCAGCGACTGCCGGTAGACGCCGGGCGCGTCGCCATAGGCGAGCGTGACGTAGCGGACGTGGCGTGACGGCTCGCTCACGGTTCACCGCACCGGTTCGCAACCAGCAGCAGCTCGGGCAGCGGCTGCCGCTTCAACACCTGCCGCAGCTTCACTTCGAAGGTCGGACGCCGCTCGACCACACAGCTGGCGCCGAGCCGCGGGGCGAGCGCGGCGTAGTCGTCCGCCGAGAGGACCGCGTAGACCCGCTTCGTCGAATGCATCGCCGCCACGAACGGCGCCTCGTCGAAGTACTGCTCCACGTGCCGCCGGAGATAGAACACCATGCTGGGCAGCGCGACCTGGTAGTGCGCCACGACGTCGCCGGGCTCGAGGCGGTCCTGCAGCGTGCGGCTGAACGCCGGCACCGGCTTGTATCGCTCGAACTCGGGCAGCACGCGCAGCACGAATGCCCAGTTCATCGCGACGATGGCGCCGAGCAGCGTCAGGCCGGCGGCTGCGGGACGCCGCTTGAGGCCGAGAACCAGCGTCAGCAGGCCTCCGGCGAGGGCGAGGCCGCCGACGAGGGCGGCACTGTCGAGGGCGTAGGTGCGGCCCGCGGTCTCGAACAGGAACAGCACCGCGGCGCCGGCGCTCGCGAGCAGCGCGCCGATGGCGGCCAGCGTCCCGGTGAGCCAGCCGCTCCACTCGCGCCGATCGAGGCCGCGCTGGATCGCCAGCCCTCCGAGCGCCGCCACGGCCGGCACGATCGGAAAGATGTAGAGATCCTGTTTGCCGGCCGAGAGCGAGAAGAAGCCGACGATGGCGACGATCCAGCACCACAGCAGCGTCTCGATGCGGCTGCGCTGCTTCCATGCCGCGGCCGCCGCCGCGAACAGCAGCAGCGACCACGGGAACGAATCGCTCAGCACCACCGGCAGGTAGAACCACGGGCCGCGGTACTGCCGCACGCCCACCCCCTGCGTGAACCGCTCGACGTTCTCGCTGATCAGGAACGACTGAATGTAGGTCCAGCCGTGCTCGCGGTACAGCGCCGCGTACCACGGAACCACGATGGCGGCGACGATCACCACCCCGAGGGGAATCATCATCTGCGTCACGCGACGGAGCTCGCCGCGCAGCGCCAGATAGAGTCCGAATGCCAGCGCCGGCAGCGCAACCGCCACCGGCCCCTTGGTCAGCACGCCGAGCCCGACGGCGACGTACATCAGCGTCAGGTAGCGCCGCCGCCGCTCCGGATGGGCCTCGCTCAGGGCGAAGAACGTCAGCGTGAGCGCGAGGAATGCGCTGATCCAGATGTCGATGAAGATGCGGCGCGCGAACATCACCAGCCGCGGCGCCGCCGCCAGACCGGCGGCCGCCCACAAAGCAGCCGGTGAATCGCTAATCCCTAATCCATGATCGCGGATCCCCGCGCGGGCGAGGACGAACGCGGCGGCGATGATGATCAGCGCGCCGAGCGCGATCGTGAACCGTTGCACGGCGACCGAGACGCCGAACAGCTGGTAGAAGCCGGCGACGATCCAGTAGCTCAGGACCGGCTTGTTGAAGCGCGGCAGGTAGTTGAACGTCGGATTGACGAAGTCGTTCGCCTCGAGCATCTCGCGCGGCGTTTCGACGTAGAACGCCTCGTTCGCGTCCCAGATCCCCGAGTTGCCGAGCGCGACGAAATACACGCCGCTGGCAAGAGCCAGGAGGACGACGAGGGCCGTCACGTGGCTCCCGGCTCTGGCCGGAAGCTCACGCTCGGCCGGAAGCTCCTCGCTAGTGGCGGAAATGGCGGCGCCCCGTAAAGACCATCGCCAGGCCGCGCTCGTCGGCGGCGGCGATCACTTCTGCATCCTTGACCGACCCGCCCGGCTGCACCACGGCGGTGGCGCCGGCGTCGGCGATGGCGTCGAGCCCGTCGCGGAACGGGAAGAAGGCGTCGGACGCGACCACGGTCCCTTTCAGCGATCCCGGCGGCGCTTTCATCACCGCCACCTTCACCGAATCGACACGGCTCATCTGTCCGGCGCCGACCGCAAGGGTGCGATCCGCACCCGTGAAGACGATGGTGTTCGACTTCACGTGCGCGCACACCCGCCACGCGAACCGCAGCGCGGTCCACTCCCCGGCCGTCGGCTGCCGCTTCGTGACGACGCGGATGTGCCAGTCAGCGCCTGATCCGGCCGGCGTCGCGGAAGCGGACGACGGCGGCCACGGTTCGCCGGCCTCCACGACGCGGTCGCGATCCTGCACCAGCGTCCCGCCCAGGAACGAGCGCATCTCCTGCCCCGCGCCGCTCACCGACGCGAAGTCGGCGGTCACCACGCGCATGTTCACTTTCTTCGCCAGCACCTCGCGTGCGCCGGGGTCGATCGACGGCGCGATCACCGCTTCGATGAAGGTCGAAGTGATCGCCGCCGCCGTGTCGGCGTCGATCGCACGGTTCAGCCCGACGATCCCGCCAAACGCGGAGAGGGCATCGGCGTCGCGGGCGCGAACATAGGCCTCGGCGATCGTGCTGCCCGTCGCCGTGCCGCACGGATTGGTGTGCTTGATCACCGTTGCCGCCGGCTCGCTGAACTCGAGGACGATGCGCAGGGCCGCGTCCAGATCGAGCAGATTCGTATACGAGAGCCCCTTGCCCTGGTGCACGCGCCACTCGCCAGGCAGGCCAGCGAGCGGCAGCCACTCCGCCCGCTGGTGCGGATTCTCGCCGTAGCGGAGCGAGACCGGGGCGGCAGGCTGCGTCCAGCCGATCACCCCGCCGCCGCGCACGAATTCGCCGCCCTCGAGAACGACCGTCTCGAGCGTCTGGCTGATCAGCGAATCGAATTGCGCGGTGTGGGCGAAGGCTTTCTTCATCAACTCGAACCTGAACGCCAGCGACGGACCGCCGGAGCGTTCGAGCTGCTCGAGCACACCCGGGTAGTCGGCCGGATCCACCACGACCATCACGTCGCGGAAGTTCTTCCCTGCCGCGCGCAGCAGCGACGGACCGCCGATGTCGATCTGTTCGACCAGCTCGTCGAACGGCGTCTCCGGATCCTGCGCCGCTTTCGCGAACGGGTACAGGTTCACGACCACGAGATCGACCAGCTCGACCCCCTGCGAGCGGATCGCCTCGAGATCGTCGGGACGATGACGTCGTGCCAGAATGCCGCCATGAATCTTCGGGTGGAGCGTCTTGACCCGGCCGTCCATCATCTCGGGAAAGCCGGTGACGTCCGAGACGCTGGTGACCGGAAGACCGGCCCCGGCAATGGCGTTCGCGGTGCCGCCGGTCGAGACGAGCTGCACGCCGCGCGCGGCGAGGCCCCGCACGAACGGGATCAATCCACTCTTGTCCGACACGCTGAGAATGGCTCGCATACCTGGCGCTATTCTTGACACATTCCGGTGACGACAGCTACTATTCCCTCGGCGCTGGAGGGCCAGCGTCGAAGGCCGAGGCCGCGGACTCGCGGTCTTTTTTTACGTTTACGCCCATTGCAAGGCAGGAAAAGTACGATGCGTATCACAGGCAAGGTCAAGTGGTTCAACAACGCCAAGGGCTACGGGTTCATTGAGCGCGACGGCGGCAGCGACGTCTTCGTGCACTTCTCGGCGGTCCAGGGAAACGGCTTCCGGACGCTCGAGGAAGGACAGGCGGTCGAGTTCGAGATCGTCGATGGTCCCAAGGGCCCGCAGGCTGGCAACGTTACGAAACCCGCCTAGCACGTCCTGTGGGGGCGGTCCTCCGGATCGCCCCCACGTCCTGCCTGCCGGGCGGTTCACGAGCCGCCCTGATCTCCTCCCCCGGTTCCTTTCACCGCCCGCGCCGTAAAGTTCACTTTGCCATCGTTGACCGTCACCCGGAACGCCACCGCGTCGCTCCCCTCGCTCCGCGCCTTCGTCACCTGCTCCTTCACCAGCGCGGCGAAGCGATGGAAGGGAACGACGTCGGAGCCCGCCTCGCGGCGCGCGTCCATCAGCGAATCGTACAGGGTGTGCAGCTTGTCGAGCTCGCGCATCGGATCCTGGAACGCGGCGACGTGCAGCACCTTCGCCGCCGGCGGCCGCTCCTTGGGCGCCTCGCGCGGCGGCGGCGCGGCGAACGGCCCGGGGCGCCCTTCTTCGCGCGCCCGCAGGCCGCGGTCCCAGAGATCGACGAAGGTCTGAAACCGCCGCTGCAGCGTGTCGAACTGAAAGCGGTCGGCGGCCGACTGGATGTAGCCGCGATCCCACTTCTTGACCAGCGCCGCGATGCGGTTCCGCGTCTCCCACGGCGGACGCGGCAGCCGGCCTGAGAAGAACTGGTTGTACTCCGCCTCGAGCTGCTTGAGCCCCGCCGCGAGCGCCTGCAGGTCGCGCTGGATCTCGCTCGGCTCAGGCATGCCCAGCTCGCGGGGCGCGGGGGGCGCGGGGCCGTGACATCACGGTCACCGGATCAGGAACCAGACGAGCGGCAGCCACAGCTCGCGCGCGTAGGGCACCGGACGATCGTCGATGAGCACGTCGGTCGCATCCATCGATCCGACGAGATTGAAGAGATCGCGCAGCTGCACCGCGTCGCGCGGAAAGAAGCGCGCGCGATGACGCAGCCGATCGCCGGCGCCGATGGTCCGGTACTCGGCCGACGCCTTCGCCAGCGCCACCGCGCGCTCGTAGTCGCCGCCGGCGAACACCGGGAATTCGAGCGTCACCGAGAACGGCAGACGCGGCGTGCCGAACAGCGCCTCGCTCAGTTCCGGATCGAGCCGGGCGAGCTCCTCGTCGCTTGGCTGCTCGGGCAGGTCGACGTACGGCCAGAAGCGCTCGATCGGCCGGTAGTCCGGCACCGGCACGCGCGGCGGTTCGTTGGAGTCGGTGGCCATGGGCGGTGGAACATGAATGGTATCCTGAAAATCTGGCGATCAGGAAATCGGGTGATCGGGCGATCACCCGATCACCCGATCACCCGATCACCCGATGTCTGACTTCCGCGTCATTCCATCGATCGAACAACTGCGGCAGCGCGAGGCGATGCTGGCGCTCGAGACGCGCTACGGACGCGCGGCGCTGCTCGACGCGCTGCGGGAGGAAACCGCGGCGCTGCGCGGCCGGCTCGGATCGGGCGAGCTGGCGGCGGTGACGCTGGCCGAAGCGGTCGCCGGCATCGAGCGCGGCACCGCCGCCCGGCTGCGCGCGGCCATGCGGCCGTCGCTGGTGCGCGTGATCAACGCGACCGGCGTGATCGTCCACACCAATCTCGGACGCGCGCCATTGTCGGCCGCGGCGATCGCGCGCGTGCGCGAGGTCGCCGGCGGCTACACCAATCTCGAGTACGACCTCGTCGCCGGGCGCCGCGGGCGGCGCGACGTGCACGCCGAGAAGCTGATCGCCCGCCTCACCCGCGCCGAGGCCGCGGTGGTCGTCAACAACAACGCCGCCGCCGCGATGCTGCTCCTGGCGGCGCTCGCCTGCGGACGCGAAGTGATCATCTCGCGCGGCGAGCTGGTCGAGATCGGCGGCGGGTTCCGCATCCCCGACGTGATGGTCCAGTCGGGAGCGATCCTGCGTGAGGTCGGCACGACCAACCGGACCCGCGCCGCCGACTACGCCGCCGCGATCAACGAGCGCACCGGCCTGATCCTGCGCGTGCACCCGTCGAACTTCCGGGTGGTCGGCTTCACCGCGCGGCCGGCGCTCGAGGAGCTGGTCGATCTCGGGCGCCGCTTCAAGATTCCGGTGGCCGAGGATCTTGGCAGCGGCTGGCTCGGCTGGCCGCGCGACGCCGCTCCGGACACGCCGCACGGCGGCGGGCTGCCGCCGGCGCTGCGCGACGAACCGGTCGCCGCGGAGAGCATCGGCGCCGGCGCGGACGTGGTGTGTTTCAGCGGCGACAAGCTGCTGGGTGGTCCGCAGGCAGGCATCATCGCCGGCTCGCGCGCGGCCGTCGACGTGATTCGGCGGCACCCGCTGATGCGGGCGCTGCGCGTCGACAAGCTCACCTACGCGGCGCTCGAGGCGACGCTCGAAGAGCACGCGATCGGCCGCGTCGAGGACGTGCCGGTGCAGCGGATGCTGCGGATGACGCGCGACGAGATCGGCCGTCGCGCGGAGACGCTGGCCGCGGCGCTGCGCGCGTCCGGCTGGGAGGCGCGGACGCTCGACGGGATGTCCACGATCGGCGGCGGGAGCGCGCCTGGCGCGGAACTCCCGACGACACTCGTCGAGGTAACTCACCCGACCATGGGCACCGAGGCGATCGAGCAGCACCTGCGGTCGCTCGACCCGCCGGTCATCGCACGGATCCGTGAGGATCGCGTCGTGCTCGATCTGCGCACAGTCGATCCGGGGGATGACGGAGAGCTCGCTGCGCTCGCCTGTCGGGCCAAGGGCTGAGGGCCGGGAAGAGAGTCGCTTCGCTCCCTGTCGGGCGATGGGAGAGTCGCTTCGCTCCCGGTCGGGCAGGGGGCTAAGGGCCGGGAAGAGAGTCGCTTCGCTCCCGGTCGGGCGATGGGAGAGTCGCTTCGCTCCCGGTCGGGCACAGGGCTGAGGGCAGGGAAGCGAGTCGCTTCGCTCCCGGTCGGGCGATGGGAGAGTCGCTTCGCTCCGTGTCGGGCAGGGGGCTAAGGGCCGGGAAGAGAGTCGCTTCGCTCCGTGTCGCGCCAAGGGTCCGCGGCTTCGCTCCTGTCCGACATCACTTGCGATTTGCGCGCGAGCGCTTTGACTCCTGCCTTGCGCGCTGTGCCTGCTCGATCTGGGCGAGCTTGGCGGTCAGCAGGCCGGTCGTCGTCTTCAACGCCACTTCCGACAGGTTCCAGGCTTTGTTGAACTCGTCCTGCGTCAGGTGTTTGCGCCGCAGGCCCCGCCTCAGGTGAGCTTGCGTTTCGGCCAGCGACGCGCGCGCCATCCGGTAGTAGTTCGCGCCATCTTTCGGGAGGAACCGGCAGAAGCCTTCAGAGATTTGCGCGGGAGCCTTGGAGGTCGAGCGCCGGATCTGATCGCACCAGTCTCGATCCTTGCGCTCGATCCGCGGAGCGATGTCGTCGACGAGATTGGCGAGTTCGTCCGCGGTCTGATACGCGACGAGATCCTCTGGACGCGAGATCTTGGGTTGCATGCGGGTCGCAATCCCAAGACACGTGCCCGCCCCGTCATTCCAGTCGTGGTTGGGTATCCGACTGAGTCGCTGCGGTTTCCCCGGGAGCGGCAGATCCTCCGCCAGGCTGACGCCCGAAACCGTCAACCGGCGTTGCCACCTCCGTGTTCGTTGCCCCACAGGGAGCGAAGCGACTCTCCCATCGCCCGACCGCGAGCGAAGCGAGTCGCTTCCCGGCCCTGAGCCCCGTGCCCGACCGGGAGCGAAGCGACTTTCTTCCCGGCCCTGAGCCCTGTGCCCGACAGGGAGCGAAGCGACTTCCTTCCCGGCCCTCAGCCCCGTGCCCGACGGGGAGCGAAGCGACTCTCCCCCCGCCCGACCGCGAGCGACGCGAGTCGCTTCCCGGCCCTCAGCCCCGTGCCCGACCGGGAGCGAAGCGACTCTCCCCCCGCCCGACAGGGAGCGACGCGACTTTCTTCCCGGCCCTCAGCCCTGTGCCCGACCGGGAGCGAAGCGACTCCCTTCCCTTCCCGTCCCGATCACCAGTTGAACCGCACTTCCATCTGGATCACCCGCGCCGTGTCCTGACCCTGCAGCCCCGTCACGCGATACCCGGCAATCGTCGTGTTGCCGATACCGCTGACCGCCAGGAAGTTCGGGTGATTGAACACGTTCAGCATCTGCGCCG
Source organism: Vicinamibacterales bacterium (assembly GCA_035699745.1). NCBI lineage: Bacteria > Pseudomonadati > Acidobacteriota > Vicinamibacteria > Vicinamibacterales > Vicinamibacterales bacterium. Next base: position 11,973 of record DASSPH010000094.1, on the reverse strand, counting down.
CGATCTCGAGATTGGTCCGGCCCACGATCGCGGTTCGCTTCGCGATCCGCAGGTCGTGCTGCTGGAATCGCGGGCCGTTCAGGATGAGGGCGCGGATGCCGCAGTCACCGTAATTGCCGTTGCCAATCTCGATGCAGTCCGGGCCGTTCGCGGGAGCGAAGTAGCGGCCGGTGGGCACGCCAAGGTTGCTGTAGCCGGTCGCCGACGTCGCGCTGACGTTGAACGCGAGGATCGTGTTGTCGATGACGTCCTGCGGGAACATGAATACGCGCTTGTTCGCGTCGTCGAACCGCAGCTTGAACATCTTCTGCACGTCCTTGGTGCTCATGCCGACGAGACGGACGTTGCCGATGTTCACCGGCGTGCCGCTCTGCAGGCGTGAGAAGACGCCGATCTGCCAGCCACCGACGATGCGATTCAGCACCCCGTTCGACGTATTGGCCCAGCGGCGCCCCTGGCCGAACGGCAGATCGTAGATGACATTCGCCTTGAAGGCATGCGGGATGTCACCGGTATTGCCTGACGGACGCAGCCAGTACTCGCCCCGGAAGAAGCTGGCGAACTGGTTGTCGTACTGGTGGCCGAACGTGTAACTCGAATTGAACTGCAGCCCCTTCGAGTACCGGCGCCGGAGCTCGAGCTGGAGCGCGTTGTAGCGCGTCTTGAAGTAGTTCTTCACCACGAGCGCCGCGGACGAGTGCGGGTTGGCGATGAAGAAGTTCGCGGGCAGGCCGGCGGCGATCGCGTTGTTCCTGAACTGCGCGTTCCCTTGCAGGCCGTTGGTCGTGTTCGTCGACGCGAAGTTGAACGGCTGCGGATTCCGTTCGGCAAGGAAGCCGAGGAACGTCGCGTTGGTCCAGCTGCCGCCGGTGTAGAGCGCCGGGTTGCCGGCGTTCGCCGCCGGCTGGGCGTTGTAATAGGCGAGGAAGATCGGCAGCGGTGACGTGCCGGGCGCGCCGGTGTAGGCGAACGACGGGGCGCCCGTCGCCGCCAGGTTCGCGCGCAGATTCGCCTGCGCCCGCCGGAACTCCTGGAGGAAGCCGTTGTCGGTGATGTTGAACTCGTTGTAATTGAACCCGCCGACGCCGGCGCCGGGGGCCGCCCAGCCGTCGCGGCTGCGCGTGCCGACGTAGCGGATCTCGACCGCCATGTCGCGCCCGAGGCCACGCTGCAGACCCGCGGACCAGGAGTCGGCCGACGGCACCTGCAGGTTCGGATCGAACGTGTTGATCGAACTGGCGGTCGAGGCCGGCAGCGGATATGCGGGGGACTCCGGGATCGCGGGGGGACCGAGCCGGCTGGTGTCGCGGAACAGGAGCGGCGCCGCGCCGAGGTTGTTCAGCCCCGAGTTGCGGGTCGCATCGATCAGAATCCCGGGATTGGCATTCAGACGCCCGGTGTAGTCGTTCATGCCCGGGCGGCTGTAGGCGCGGTTGTAGCCGCCGCGGATGACGAAGTCCCCTTCACGTCCCATCAGCGCGCCGAGCACGCCGCCCTTCTGCGCCGGCGTCCACGCGATGCCCACGCTCGGCGCCACGTTGTTCAGATCGGTGTTATGCGCCTTCGATCCCGCTTTGTACTGATCGTAGGTCGGGAGTTGACCCGGCGTGTTGCCCGGCTTGAACAGGTTGCACGAATTGTCGCTCGCCGCGCCCGAGATGCCGCAGACCTGGTTGATGTTCGCGGTTGAGTACAGACTGTTCCTCGGCTGGAACGGATTCTGGAGCGCGTAGCGGACACCGAGATTCAGCGTCATGTTCGAGCGGATGCGCCACCGATCCTGCGCGAAGACCTCGTACTCGCGCAGCCGCCCTTCCTGCAGCCCCGGACCGACGTAGACATACTTGCCCGTGCCGGCATCCAGCCTGGCGTTGCCGCCGATCTGCGAGACGCGTCCGGTCAGCAGCGCGTACAGATTCGACGCCGCCGTCAGATGGTCCTGCGAGGCGCCAGGAAAATTCGCGGCCGTGAACATCGTGTTCGCCGGGTCGTTCGACAATACCTGGAAGTTGACCGACGGGATGAGCGTGACGTCCTTCGCCCAGATGTCGTACTGGGTGAACGAACCGCCGAAGCTCAGACTATGCGAGCCCTTCAGCCAGTTCAGCGTGTCATCGATCAGCAGGCTGTTGGCGTTGCGCGACTGTGGCCGGAACGGCGGCGCCGCCGGGCTGGTCAGACCGGATCCGACGCTCGGGAAGTTCAGCGCGAATCCCTGGTAATCCGCAAACATGGCCGGAGTCATCTCGTCGAAGAACCTGACGGGGGCGCCGCTATAGCCGAGGCGCGCCTCGTTCACCAGGTTCCTGCCCAGCGTCGAGCGCATGGACCCCGACCAGCCGAGGCGGATCGACGTCTGGCCAGCAGAGACCGGGAACCCGGGAAACGAGTATTCCATCGAGTTCAGCGTGTCCGGGTAGTCCGAGAACTTCTGATAGTTGTAGGCGAACTTCGCGCGGTGGTTCTGCGTGAGGTTGTAGTCGAGACTGAAGGTCGGGTACCGCCGCTGCGTCATGACCGGCACGTTGAACGTGAACTGCTGCACGTTCGCGTCGAGGTCGGCGAGCGAGCCGCCCGACACGGCGGCCCGGATGTCCGACAGCACCTTGCCGATGGTCGGATCGACCGTCGCCAGCTGTCCGTTGGCCGCCGCCAGCGCCAGCACGTTGATGCATCCGCCCGTATAGCAGTAATTCCCCGCCTGCGCACTCGCCGTCAGGACGTTGCGGTTGTTCCGCGTGACCTGGTTGGGCTGTCGCAGCTCTTCGTAGTTGGCAAAGAAGAACGCCTTGTTGTGGCCGTCGAACAGGCCGGGGATGACGATCGGGCCGCCGGCGCGGAAGCCCCCCTGGTTCTGCCGCAGCTTGGCCTTCTTGACGCCGTCGCGGTTGTTGAACCAGGTGTTCGCGTTCAACCAGTCGCGGCGCCCGAAGTAGTAGCCGCTGCCGGTAAAATTGTTGGTGCCGCTGCGGGTCACGAACTTCACCTGCACCGCCCCCTGGCCGGAATCTCCCGAGTCCTGCGACGCCGTCGACACGGTGACTTCTTCAATCGCGTCGAGCCGCGGGCTGACGATGGCGAAGAACCCGTCGCTCGTGCGCAGCGTGTTGTCCTGCACGTTGACGCCGTCGAGCGTGATGTTGATGGTGCCGCGCGGCAGGCCGTTGATCGTCGCCTGGCGGTTGCCGTTGGCGGTGGTGACACCCGGCAGCATGTTCACGAAGTCCATCGCGCTGCGGCTGGTGATCGGCAGCTGGGTGATCTGTTTCGCGTTGATAGTCTGGGAGACCGCCGACGACTGCGTCTGCACGATCTCGGATGACGACGAGACCGTCACCTGCTCGGTGACGCCGCCCACCTGCATCGTCGCCTTGACGTTGGCGCCGGCGGCGGAGGTGATCACGACGTTGTTGATGACGACGGTCTTGAAGCCCTGCAGCGTGACGGTCACGGTGTAGGTGCCGATCGGCAGGCTCGCGATAGAGAACAACCCTTCCGCGTTCGACACCGCCGTGCTGGTCACACCGGTGCTGTTGTGCTTGGCGACGACATCGGCCCCGGGGACGACGGCGCCGGTCGTATCCATGACCGAACCCGAAAGCGTCTGCGTCGTGCTGCCCTGCGCCGACAGCGTACGAGGCGCTGCCAGGGACACGACGGCGCAGAGAAATACCACTCCCCACCGCATCGCACTGCGATTCATCGACTACTCCATCCTTCGTGGGGCCTGCCCTCCGGATAAGGGCGGGCCGGTTCCCTGGGGCCCGATGGAAGCTGCTGTCTCGATACCCGCGGGGAGCAGCGACAGGACGTCACTGCCCGCTGCGAACCGCCCCCTCCCAGGCGCAATCCGCAACCGCACAATCCCGCGAATGGCACACGCTACACGGGGATCCCATTTCCGGTCAATGCCGATCTGGCGACAGTATAAATTCGTCTTATTGGATTATTAGGCACCTCTCTACCAGCTGAAGCGGGTGACCAGCTGAATAATCCGGCTGGAGTTCTCCTGGACGCCCGTGACCCGGTAGTTGTCCGCGTTGGTCGCGTTGGCGAACGACGTCGGGAAGCCGACGGGCGTGAAGTTCGGGTGGTTGAACGCGTTGATCAAGTCGGCGCGGAACTCGAACATCGTCCGGCCGACGATGCGGGTGCGCTTCACCGCGCTGATGTCGACGCGATGGTAGAGCGGCCCGGTCAGCGCCAGGGATCGGATGCCGCAGTCGCCGGACCCGCCGATGCTGCCGATGTTGTTGCCCGAGACGGTGCTCGTCGCGGTGTTGTTGGTGGTCTCGAGACAATCCGGGCCGTTCGCGGGGGCCAGGTAGCGGCCCGACGGCGGTCCGAGCGTCCCGTACCCCGTCGCCGACGTGGCGCTGGTGCTGAAGGCGCGGACGGTGTTCTCGAGAATGTCCTGCGGCAGCATGTAGATGTTCACGGGGGCGCTCGAATTCACGCCGGTCGGCGCGTACTCGTACCTCTTGTACGCGTTCTGCAGGTCCTTCTTTGACATCCCGACGAGCCGGACGTTGCCGACGTCGACCATGCGGCCGCTCTGAATCCGCGCGATGCCGTCGATCTCCCAGCCGCCGACCAGGCGATCGAGCAGCCCGCTGGCGTTGCCGAGGAACCGCCGGCCGTTGCCGAACGGCAGCTCGTAGATCCAGTTGAACTTCAGCGCGTGCGTGATGCTGCCCGGATCCCCGGTCTGGACGACCTGCTTGTACGGCGTCTTCAGCGAATAGCGCACCGATTCGTACGAATTGCCGAAGACGTAGCCGCCCTGGAGCAGGAACCCGTGCGACAGCCGCTTCGTCACGTCGATCTGCAGCGAGTCGTACTTGGTCCGGCCCACGTTGGTCTCGAAGTTGGCGTTGTTGATGTCGGGGTTGAGCTGGAACAGGTTGGCCGGCAAGCCCGCCGCGAGCGCATTGGTTCGCCGCGCCGGGTCGCCCGACAGCCCGGTGTTCGCATTGGTGCCCGCCGGCGTGAACGGCTGCGGGTTGAACGCGGCGAGCGGGTTGGTGAAGTTGGTGTCGTTCCAGAGGTTGCCGGTATAGCGAGCGGGGTCGCCCGCCTGCGACGTCGGCGTGCCCGTGAAGTAGGCGAGATAGATCGGGAGCGGCCCGGTGCCCGGCAGGCCGGTGTAGGCGAACCCGCGGCTCGCCTGGCCGCCGGCGATGTTCGCCTGCAGATTCCGCTGCGCCTGACGGAACTCGTTGACGAACCCGTTGTTGACGATGTCGAGCTCGTTCAGGTTGATGGTGCCCCAGCCCTGCAGGTGGCGGGAGCCGACGTAACGGACCTCGACGCCCAGGTCGCGCGTGACCTTGCGCCGGATGCCGCCGGCCCATGTCTGTGCGTACGGCGTCTGGATGTCGGGATTGAAGATGTCGACGTTGTCCGTACGCTGCGGGGTGAGCGGATAACTCTGCTCGCTCGGAAACCCGCCGGGGCCAAGGCGGTTCGTCTGGCGCAACAACACCGGCAGGCCGAGTCCGTCGTTGTTCAGCGCGTTCTGGCCCGACTGGGTCGTGTCGCGAATCGGATTCAGCGACACACCGGGGTTCGTGCCGAGCGGACCGGTGTACGACGACAGGTCGAGGCGCTCGTACGACATCGCGTAGGACCCGAAGAAGACGGTGTCCCCTTCGGCTCCGAACAGCGTGCGCAGGAACCCGCTCTCGCGCGCCGGACGCCATGTGATGCCCAGACTCGGCGCGAGGTTGTTCAGGTCGGTGTTGAAGGCTTTGGTGCCCTTGGCGTAGTTCACCAGCTGCGGCTGGCGCCCGGTCAGCGTGCCCGCCTTGAACAGATTGCAGCCGCCGTCCGCGGCGACCCCCGACACGCCGCACAGATCGGCGAGCGTCGCCGTCGAGTAACTGTTGTTGTGCGCCACGAACGGGGTCTGCAGCTCGTAGCGGAGGCCGGCGTTGATCGTCAGGTTGTTGCGCAGGCGCCAGTTGTCCTGGGCGAAGAACCCGAGCGAGTTCATGTGGCCGCGCTGGAATCCGTTGCCGAGATACTCGTATTTGTTGGTGTTCTCGTTCAGCCGGACGGTTCCGCGGACGGACGTCACGCGTCCGGTGAGCAGGCCGTACAGCGCCCGGGCGTTGTTCAGCTGGGTGTTCGACGCGCCGGGGAAGTTCGCCGTCGTGAACATCGCCGCAGCGGGGTCGCCGGTGGCGATGCCGAAGCGCAGTTCGGGAACCATCTGCTGGTTCTGCAGCCAGACCTGCCCGCGGGTCCACGATGCGCCGAAGCTCAGGTTGTGGTTGCCGTTCACCCAGTTGAAGGTGTCTTCGACCACGCGGGTGGCGGCCTCGCGTGCCGAGAAGTTCGCGTTGTTGCCGGCGTTGGCGAGCGCCGTCGAGCAGCAGCCGTTGCCCATGTTCAGGTAGTAGCCGCCCTGATCGCCGACGCTGTTGCCGCCGAAGAGCCCCGGACTGAGCTCGGGCGAGAAGAAGGTGGCGCCGCCCGACGCGCCCACGCGCAACTCGTTGACGACGTTGGCGCCGAACGTCGAGCGCAGCGAGTTCGAGGTGGTGTAGCGCGTCGACTGCTGGCTGCCGGTATTGGGGAATCCGGGGAAGAACGGCTCGCGATTGTTCGTCGTGTCCGGCGTCGAGTTGACGTGATTGTAGTTGACCGATCCGCTGAGGCGGTGGTTCTTGCTGATGTTGTAGTCGATGCGGCCAAGCGGATACGGTGTGAAATTCTTGGTCGGGACCTGGAACGAGGCCTGCTGCAGGATCGGATCGGCGAGGTTGGTGATCGATCCCTGCGCGCTCGCCGCGCGCATGTCGGCGAACAGCTTCGCGATGATCGGATCCAGCGTCGCGGTCTGGCCGTTCGCCGCCGCCAGCTGGAGGAGATTCACCGTGGTGGACCCGTAGGTATAGGCGCCGCCCGCCGCGGCCGCGGTCAGGATCACGCGATCGCGGCGCGCGTTGCTCGGCGATCGGCTGTCCTCATAGTTGAAGAAGAAGAAGGCCTTGTCGTGACCGTCCCAGATCCCGGGAATCACGATCGGGCCGCCGGCGTTGAATCCGGGCTGGTACTGCCGGAGTGCCGCCTTCGGCGCCTTCCCGGTCGCCGGATCCGGCGGCAGATTGCGGTTGTTGAAGAAGCTGTTGGCGTTCAGCGCGTCATGGCGCAGCGTGAAGAACGTGCTGCCCTTGAACGCGTTGGTGCCGGACTTGGTCACGAACCTGACGTTCACCGCCCCCTGCCCGCCGCTGTCGGCGCCGTTCGATGCCGAGGTCACCGTCACTTCCTCGATCGCGTCGAGCCGGGGCTGCACGCGCGCGAAAAAACCGTCCGAGGTCTTGAGGTAATTGTCCTGGATGCTGATGCCGTCGAGCGTGATGTTGATCGCCCCCTGCGGCAGGCCGTTGACGGTGGAGTTGCGCGCCGTGCCCGGGGTGTTGACGCCGGGAAGATTGACGACGAAGTCCATGGCGTTGCGGCTGGTGAGCGGCAGCGCCGCGATCTGCTTCGAACTCATCGTGGTCGACACCGTCGAGGACTGCGTCGCGACGACTTCGGAGCCTCCCGTCACCACGACCTGCTCCTCGATGCCGCCGACCTGCATCGTCACCTTCACGCCCGCGGGAACGCCGGCGTTCAGGATCACGTCGTTGACCGTGACCGTCTTGAAGCCCGCCAGACTGACGGTGACGGAATAGGTGCCCGCGTTCAGCGCGGGGACGGTGAACTGCCCTTCGGTATTGGTGACCGCTTCGGACACGGCGGCCGTCGCCATATTCTTCACGACCACACTGGCGCCCGGGATGACGGCGCCCGACGGGTCGGTCACGGTTCCAGCCAGCGACGTCGTCGCGCCGCCCTGGGCGGACGCCCCGGACGCGCAGAGCGCGACCATCGCGAGCGTGAAGGCACTCACGAACAGCCTTCGTAGGGTACTCGTCATTCCATCTCTCCTCGGTGCGAACGGGTGGCCGGATGGTGGAGGGGAATGAACGGACGCCGGCCGAACGACCGCAGACGCGCAGGCACGGGCGGGCCCCTCCTCCCTCCGTATACAACGCGTATTCCGGGAGAAAGTACCCGGTTGACTGCCGTCCGTCAAGGGACCGGACGCACTTTACAGGGACGAGTCGCGAACGAGGACGGAGCAGCAGGTGACCCCGCCTTCCGCCTTGGCCAGCTCGCCCGCAGGCACGGGAAGCGTGGCGAATCCCGACGCCTCCAGACGGGCCCGCGTGCGCGGGTATTCCTCCGCACAGATGACGCAGCCGCTCACCGGCAGCACGTTTGCCGCCGCCGGCTCGTCCGGGTCGATCTCGATGACCTCGAACCCGTCGAACAGCGTGCGGTCCACCCACGCCGGGTTCACCAGGATCTCCGGGGTATTTCCGGCGGTGGCGGGGAGAAGACTTACCGCGCTCTTCAGGTGAAGGCACCCGTGGACCGGCACGGGGATCACCTCGAACCCGAACGGCGCGACATGCCCGGCGAGCTGACGCGCGCCCTCGGAGTTGGTCCGCCCGGAGATGCCGACGAACACGCGTCCGGGCGTGACCAGGACGTCGCCGCCGTCGAGAGTTCCGGGGGCGTCGATGAACCTCAAGGGGCGATGCGGCGAGAGCGCCTCGACCATCGCCTCCACCTCCCGGCGCCGCGACTCCGCGCCCGGGCGCGCGATCACCGCGACCCGGTCGAAGACGACGGCCGTGTCCTCGACGAACACGGAGTCAGGAGAATCGGGCGCCTCCGGCAGGCGCCGCACGTCGCAGCCGGCGCGCCGCAGCGCCTCCTCGTAGGCGGCGTGCTGCTCCACCGCGCGCGCGTAGTCGATCGGGGCCCGATCCAGGTGCGTCAGCTCGCAGCGATCGATGCTCGGCGGCACCGCGCGGGTCAAGGCAACAAGCATGGCTTCACGCTACCGTCTGCTTCGCACAGAAGGCACAAAGGCACGAAACCAATAGATATCAGTTCTTCGTGCCTTCGTGCCTTTATGCCTTTATTTATTGCGGAGCTTCGTGCCTTGGAAACTAGAAGATGGTCTGGATGGACTCGAGCGCGTAGTCGATCACGCGCGTCGGCAGCACGCCGAGGTAGAACGTCGCGAGCATCGCGAACGCCAGCGCCGCCATCGCGGGCACCGACACGGCGGGCCGGGCCGGCTCCGCCCCTTCGTCCGTCATGTACATCATCACGACGATGCGCAGATAGAAGAAGACGGAGACGACGCTGGTCAGCACGCCGACGATGGCGAGCCAGTAATGTCCTTCCTGGACCGCGGCCGAGAAGATGTACCACTTCCCGATGAAGCCGGCGGTCGGCGGGAAGCCGCCGAGCGAGAGCAGGAACACCGTCATCAGGCCGGCCAGCGCCGGGCGCGTCTTCCACAGCCCGCCGAAGTCACGCAACTGATCGTGCGGGTGCGACGCCGTGCCGAGCAGCGAGACGATGCCGAGCGCGCCGAGATTGGCCACCGCGTAGGTGAGCAGGTAGAACAGCACGGCCGATTTGCCGGCGCTGTTCGCGGCGATGATGCCGAGCAGCAGGTAGCCGGCATGCGCGATGCTCGAGTAGGCGAGCATCCGCTTGACGTTGTTCTGCAGCACGCCCATGACGGAGCCGAGCACCATCGTCGCCACGGCGATGGCCGAGAGAATCGGGACCCACTGGTCGTGCATGGGCTCGAGCGCCGAGAGAAACACGCGGGCGAAGCCGGCGAACGCCGCCGCCTTGACGCCGGTCGACATGAACGCGGTCACGATCGTCGGCGCCCCTTCGTAGGCGTCGGGCGTCCACATGTGGAACGGCACGGCCGAGACCTTGAAGCAGAAGCCGACCGCGAGCAGGCCGACCGCCAGCATCGCCAGCGTCGTGTTCGGCCCGGAGGCGATGGCGGTGCCGAGTTGATCGAGGCGCGTCGATCCGGAGATGGTGAAGGCGAAGGCGATGCCGTAGAGGAAGAACGCGCTGGAGAACGCGCCGAGCAGGAAGTACTTGAACGCCGCTTCCGCCGCCGCCGGGTTCTCGCGCCGCAGGCCGGTGAGCACGTACACGGCGAGGGACAGCACCTCGAGCGCGAGGAAGATGACCAGGAGGTCCGTCGCCGCCGCCATCAGCATCATGCCGCTGATGGCAAACAGCGTCAGCGCGTAATACTCGCCCGCCGGCAGCCCTTCCCGCTCCACCACGTCGTGCGAGAACACCATCGTCAGGACGCCGACGATGCACAGGATGATGTTGATGAACAGCGCGAAGTTGTCGGCGCGGACGACGCCGAAGCTGACCGCGTCGGTGTTCCACAGGAAGCACGAGGCGACGGCGGCGCCGACGAGGCCGATGAGGCCGAAGCCGGCGATGTACATCCGCTCGCCGGGATGGCGGATGGCTTCCGCCAGCATCGCGGCGATCGCCGACAGCACGACGATGAGGATCGGAATGGTCGCGGCGAAGCTGTTCACGGCGCCACCTGCCCGATCATCTGCACCACCTTCACCACCGACGGTTCCATGGTCCGCAGGAAGATGCCCGGCGCCACGCCCATGAAGATCGCCATCGCGACGGTGGGGATCATCAGCGCCCACTCACGCGTCGACAGATCAGGCAGCCGGCGGTTCTTCTCGTTGGTCAGCTCGCCGTAGTTGACGCGCTGGAACATCCACAGCATGTAGACCGCCGAGAGGATGACGCCGGTGGCGCCGACGGCGGTGACCGCCGGCCACCAGCGGAACGCGCCGAGCAGGATGAGGAACTCGCCGACGAAGCCGTTGAAGCCGGGCACCGCGATCGACGACAGCGTGACGATCAGGAAGCAGGCGACCAGCCGCGGCATCACCGCCTTGATCCCGCCGTACTCGGCGATCAACCGCGTGTGCCGCCGATCGGACAGCATGCCGACGATCATGAAGAGCCCGCCGGTGCTGACGCCGTGGTTCAGCATCTGGTAGATCGCGCCTTCGACCCCCTGCACCGTGTTCGAGCACAGCCCGAGCACGACGAAGCCGAGGTGGCTGACGCTGGAGTAGGCGACCAGCTTCTTCATGTCCGGCTGCACCATCGCCACCAGCGCGCCGTAGACGATGCCGACGACGGCGAGACCGGCGATCCAGGGGGCGAAGTACCCCATGGCGTTGGGAAACAGCGGAAAGGCGAAGCGGAGCAGGCCGTAGGTGCCCATCTTCAGCATCACGCCGGCGAGGATGACGGATCCCGCGGTCGGCGCCTCGACGTGCGCGTCGGGCAGCCAGGTGTGGAACGGGAACAGCGGGACCTTGATCAGGAACGCCAGCGCGAAGGCGAGGAAGAACCACTTCTCCATCTGCCACGACAGCGCCGTCCCATAGAGCTCGACGAGGTTGAAGGTCGGCTGCCCGCTCGCGGCGCCGTGCGCGTAGGCCAGGCCGATGATCGCGACCAGCATCAGGATGCTGCCGACCATCGTGTAGAGGATGAACTTCACGGCGGCATAGATGCGCCGCTCGTAGCCCCAGATCCCGATCAGGAAGTACATCGGGATCAGCACCGCGTCCCAGAAGATGTAGAACAGGAACAGGTCGATCGAGACGAACACGCCGAGCATCGCGCTCTCGAGCGCGAGCAGGAAGAACGAGAACAGCTTCACGTTCTTGTGGGTCGATTCCCACGAACAGAGCAGCGCCAGCGGCGTGAGGAATCCGGTCAGGACGACGAGGAACAGGCTGATGCCGTCGACCCCGAGGTGATAGGAGATGCCGAACTGCGGCAGCCACGACCGGTTCTCGACGAACTGGAACCCGGGGTCGGCGGGATTGAAGCGCCACCAGAGGAAGAGCGTCGCGGCGAACGCGGCCAGCGATACGCCCAGCGCCGCGGCGCGGACGATCCCTTCGCGCTCGGGGCGATCGCCGCGCCCGCCGGCAAGCAGGACCAGCAGGGCGCCGACGAGGGGCAGAAAAACGATGGTCGTTAAGAGCATCTCTCCGATGTCCGAAAACCGATGTCCGATAGCCG
>DASSPH010000093.1 GCA_035699745.1 Vicinamibacterales bacterium | reverse complement strand
AGAAAGCCGGCCCAGAGGAGCCGCTTCGCGTTCGACGCAATCGGTTCGTTGCTGATGGATGGGTTCATGGCGGCCTAGTGTAATCGTTTCCGGGGGGCTTTGCCCCCCGGACGCGCTCGTGGCCTGCCAACCGTCGCCCGGCCACCTGTCAGGCGAGCGAAGGTTGGAGGGGCCGCCCGGATTTGACCCGGGGACTGGAGGTCTTGCAGGGCCACGCGAATCGAGGCTCGGTGCTCGTCGTGTGTGACGTTGGCTGGATTTGGCGCAGGTCGGACCGCCGCGGGCACAGTTCGGGTACAGGTCGACACGGGGCCATGGTAACGTCTGCCCACAAGCCACCGCGTGTTCGGCATCAGCGGCCCAGCACACGGAGAATTTCGCGAATCAAACCAAACAGCCGCACCCGCGCAGGTGTCGACAGCGACTCGATAGAGTCGGCGAGGAGTGTCGCGACCGCCACTTTGCTGAAGCTTCGGCCGAACTGCTTCACAAAGTACTCTTCCAGCCACTTGCCCAAAGTGGCAGTGCCACGAACCGTGGCTACGCGGAGAGGATCAAGGCTCTGAAACCAGGTGAAGCTTCCATAGAAGGCGTTCACACAGCGCACGTAGTCGTCTACTCCGACAACGTCCTCGATTGCGGCAGAAACGGCGCTCGTGTCGGAAAAGCGGTCGAGGCGAACGGCGCCGACTCGCCGCCGAACATAGACGGGCTCGACAAAGGCCGCTTGGGCGTCGCTATCGACCACACCGACGTTCGTGGCGCCCAAACGCGCCGCTTCGTCCAACAGGCGCTCAAGAGCTGGAACATCGCCGTACGGCACAATTGAAATCTCGGGGAATGGCAGGTGGGGTTCGCCCAGCAATCGCGCGAATGCAGATGCGTTGGCCAGGATGATCTGATCGCTAACACCCTCCACGAGCACGTTCTCTCGACCCACGAGCGACACATCTCCCAAAGTGACACCGATTGCCGAGCGCAGAGGATCCCAAATCCGAGCGAATCCCGTGGTCGGCGCGTACGGCTTGTTCACGATTGACGTTCGGCCGGTCGAGTAGTCGCGCTCGAACAGTCGAACGCGCTGCGGAAAACTCCAATCCAACATGAACGGAGAGTGCGTGCTGTAGATCAGCTGATTTCCACTCGTCGAGGTGACTTCCGTCAGCATCCTCAGCACGGCGCGCTGAGCAGAAGGGTGCAGGGGCGCCCCCGGTTCGTCAAAGACGAACAGCGTTTGTTCCGCCGCTACAGCTCGGATGTACAGGACCTCCAACACGAAAGAGATGAACCATGTGAGCCCAGCACCGTGCAGTCTCAGCCCAGAATCCGTACGAACCTCCCATGCGAAGCCGTAGCTATTCAGCTCTGCGCTCCCTCCGACCGCGATCTCAAATGTGAGCCCGGGTGGCTCATGCCACCACTTCCTGATCTCATTCGTGACATCACGACTCACGTCCGCCAGTCGCCCCCGAAGCTCCGCCAAAGACGGCCCCGGTGTGGCACGGGGCTGTGCCCAAGGGTCTTCATAGCCACGCCCTGAACTTCGACGAGTAGTGCTACCGAAGTGGGCAAGTTTCAACAACAGCGATTCGGCAGGAATCGGAAAGGCCGTTCTCAAATGATCGGCGGACGGCGGTCCTTGCTCCACCAGCTGTGCCTCGAATATCGTGGGCAGAAGGTTTCGATCGCTCGGCGTCAGCTGCGGCCCAACGTTGACATAGTGGGGCCTGGGGAAGGCTGAATGGTCCTTCAGCGGTTCGGCGGTTGGCGTTGAGGAATCGTTTACGTAATAGCTCCACGCTCCGCTTGGTTGAACAGCGCCGTCGAATCTCGATTCGATACGGCGGACGCGATCAGTGACTCGAAACAGGCTTTGAAGAGCGGGGGGGCTATCGCGCGCATCCGTGTCCCAGACAAGCGAGAAGCGAATCGGTTCCGTCGACGCGTTCGGCAGCTTGGGGGAGTCGGAACCATGGTTGACTCGTAGATAAAAATGCTGGTGGAGAAACCTCAACAGAAAGCTAGTCTTTCCAGTGTCATTGCGGCCAACCAAGGCGGTGACGTCCGGATCGACATCCAATCGCTGCCCAACAAAATGGCGGAATGCGTCAAGACGCACTTGCTTTAATCGCATGAAGACCCCCGCGAACTCATGCGAGTTCGGGTGCGGCCTGCGTCGTGTACCTTAAATCACAGGTTACGCCTAGTCCGGTCGTCGACGGCAAGCGGTGACACCGCAGCTCTGGACGCCATCATGTCGCGTCGAATCGCGGCAGGCGAGGCAGTAAGACTCGCGATGTCGGTCAGGACTGCGATTAGGCCCTCCAACAGCCCGGAGAGCTTGACGGCGAGAGCCATGACCTCCAGAGGTTTTAGCTCATCGAGGCCCTGTGAGTACTCGAGAGCGTCATGGGCGCGATGGGCGCCCAACGTGTTTCGTACCTTTCCGAGGAACTCGCGGTGTTCCCGCCAGAACTTATTCAGGTCAGATGTGACGGCGTTTAATCGAGCGACCTGGGAATCTGACGCGCCTACTCCCGTGACAGCACCGCGGAACTCCCGACCGAGCAACTGTGGCAGATCCTCTGCGGCCTCGTACAGCAACACCGCTTCGTGCTTCGCAATGAACGCTCGCTTGCGATCGCCGATTGCGGTGATCAAGTCGTCGGTAAAATACGCCAGATCTTGATCCAGCAAGAGCACGAACATCCCGACATTGAACACGGTTTTCACGCTCTCGGATTTCAGTGTGCTGGCTCCTTCGAGTGTGCGTCGAACCGTCGCCAACGCCGCAACTCGCGCCGCATGTTTTCTACGTGCTCGCGCGCGATGACGGACTCGCACCGGCAGCAGGATAAGCCTTTCGATGCCGTGTTTCAGTCGTTCGTCGAGTTCCACAGTCGAGCCTCCGTGGCTCGTGTCTAGCGATTTACCGCCAGCATCAGCGCCCGAGAGCGACAAGCTGGAGGATGGCGGGTCAGGCTCTCAGCGCGGTCACTGTGCCACGCCGAACAGTCGTAAGAGCCTCAAGGACGCGCGGCACGAGCGGTCGCAGATCGTCGATGCGGTTGCTTCCGGCGACCAAGACGATGACGGCGATCGAACGCAGACAGATTCTGCTGGTGCGAAAGGTTTCGATCGCTGGTCAGGAGAATGTCGAACTCGACTGCAGCCAAAGCGAGCAACTCGCCATTCTTCTTGCTGGCCCACCCCATTTCCGGAGCGGTCTTCACGTCATGCCCGACGAGTTCTCGCTTCAGCCGACGCGGAATGCACTCGTCAAGCAGGACGCGCACGGGCGAGGAGCGCCTCCTTGGCTTGCTCCAAGGCTGCTACAGCCTGCTCCCGAGTGACCGTCGGGAAGTCCTCCAGGAACTCGGACAAGGGCTGCCCCGCCTCCAGGTAATCGAGAAGCGTCGCGAGCGGCACACGAGTGCCGATGAACACGGGCGTACCGCCCAGGATCTCCGGGTCGCTGTGAATGACCGGCTCGGTCTCCTTCATCTCGCTCGCCCCCTGGTTGCGGTCAACGTCAAGGTCAGTTTATCGCAGCCCTCGCAGAGGGGCATGGGGGGACAAAACCCCCGGGAGACGGTCCGGGCCCGGTCCGCCGGGGTCGCTCACGCCTCCGCTCGGCCGGACGATGTGACCGCGCGGCTTCGCGGTGAGCTGAGAACCGCTACAGTGAACAATTCAGAGGATGGTTTCGCGCTAAGACTAGACGCCGATAGCGGGCGCAGCGCGAACGTAGTGGAGTCCGCCTTCGTCGCGGCGCGACTTCGGCGGGACCACCTTCGCCTGTCGATTGCGTTCGCTGGCCTGCCAACCGTCGCTCGCTCACGTGTCAGGCGAGCGAAGGTTGGAGGCGCCGCCCGGATTTGAACCGGGGATGGAGGTTTTGCAGACCTCTGCCTTACCACTTGGCGACGGCGCCGGTCGGAATCGATTGTACGAGGGAGTTCCGGCCGCGGCGTTAGACGCGGCGACAACAGCGGGAAGAACCGATTGTGTCCATCGATCGACGCATTTCTCAAGGCCTGCCGCCCACCTTCGCGTCTGCGACGCTACGGTGGGCAACCTTCGCAACAACGTTGGGCTCGCCAACCGTAGCCCGCTCGCGTGTCAGCGGGCGAAGGTTGGAGCGGGAAACGGGATTCGAACCCGCGACTTCGACCTTGGCAAGGTCGCACTCTACCACTGAGTTATTCCCGCCTGCCGAGGACACCGGCTCGACCAGTCAGCCGTAATCCGCTGTGCAGAAGCTCCGATGGTACCACAGGGGCGAAACCGCTGGCAAGAAACGCGGGAGCGGCCGCGCCCGCTCCCGCGCTCTCCGTACTCACCGCCGTCGCGGATTACACCCCGGCCACGCGGTTGTTGCGCACCAGGTCGCTGTACTCCACCTGCACCCGCTTCCGCGGCCGATGATGATCCGCCTTCGAGCGCACGTGGAACTGCCAGCTGACCCGGCCGACCTCCTCCTTCTCGAACAGCTGCCGGACGGCGATGCCGTGGCCGCCGCCGCGCAGCCCCGCCGAGCCGTGCACGACGAACCGCGAACGGTAGCGCGCTCCCGTGCCGAGCCGCAGCGCGCCCAGGTCGATGCGCGGCAGCGGCGGCAGGTCGATGAGCGCCATCCGCCGCTCGCGATCGATCGCCACCTTCCACAGGCGGCCGCGCCGCAGCTTCGCCGCCAGGCCGAGCGGCACCTCGAGCTGCAGCCGCGCGTCCCGCGGCAGGTTGCGCACGATCTGCAGCTCGAACTCGCGCGCGCGGTCGGGCGCGCCCGCAATCACGAACGGCAGCGCCGCGGGGTCGCCGTCCGGATCCGGAATCGCGTCCACCACGTTGAAGTTCCGCCACGTCACGTTGTTCTGATTCCGGATCAGGCCGGTGAAGCCGTCCCAGTCGGTCGGCCCCGGCAGCGGCGGCGCCGGATCCTGCGACTGGTGCAGCAGCCCGACGAAGCAGTAATGCCCCGTCGCCGGAATCTGCCCGGACGCCCAGATCAGCGGCGCGGCGACCACCAGCGTGTCCCCCTGCGGAACGTTCACCGGCGCCGTCGTGCCGATCAGGTGCCACGACGCCGGCGTGACCAGCGTCGCCACCTCGCTCCAGTACACGGTCGCGGTGACGCCGTTCGCGTCGGACGACCCGCGATTGCGCATGCGCACGTAGATGAAGTTGTCCTGTCCGGCCTCGGCCTCGAACCCGAGCGTCATCGAGTTCTCCGTGCCGCTGCCCTCGCCGAACTCCGCGTTCGCATCGCCGACCGCCGCCGGCCGGACGATGATGTCCGGGCTGGTGCTGATGCCGCCGGCCGCCGGCACGGAGCCGTTGTCGGACGCGTTGTCGCGGATGTAGACGTCGGGCACCAGACCGAGCGACGTCTCGATGATCGCACGGAGGTTCGGCATCACGCCGATGTGCCCGGCCACGTTCGGTCCCTGCACCGTGCCGGTGGCGGGATCGGCGAGCAGCGTCCGCATCTGCGTCGGCGACAGCCGCGTGCCGGCCGTGGCGGCATACCTCCCCTGGACGATGAGCGCGGCGCCCGTCACCATCGGCGACGCGCCGCTGGTCCCGCCGAACGTGTCGGTATACGTGAGGTTGTCGTCCCCGCCGCCGTCGTCCAGGTCGCCGTAGCCGCAGGTGACGATGCCGTTGCCCCACCCGTAACAGTCGATGCGCGACCCGAAGCACGAGAAGCCGGCCCGATCGTGCGGCACGGCCGCGTTCGCCGCGCCGACCATGATCGCGCCGGAATCGCGGAAGTCGGCGCTCCCGCGGTTCAGCACCTGCAGGCCGCCGTCCGTGTAGGCGTCGAGGTCGACGTCGCCGTTCCCGGCGGCCTCGACGACGACGATCCCGTTCGCCACCGCGAGCCGGATCGCGTCGAAGTCGGCGTCGTCCGTTTCGGTCGGCTGCCCGACGCCCCGCTGCACTTCGAGGAGCAGCACGTCCCCCGGCGTCATCGCCGCGATCGCGGCGAGCACCGCGTCCGCGACGTGCAGCGCCGTGTCGGTGGCCGCGTCGTAGTGCGAGACCATGCGCACCGACGTCACCGCCGGCGCGATGCCGACGACCCCGACCGTATTGTCGATGCCGATGACTTCACCGAGCACCGCCGTGCCGTGGTTCCCCTTGTAGAAGCCGATGCCGTCGCGGTTGTCGCCGTAGATCAGCGTCGGCCCCTTCCCGACCAGATCCTCGTGGTTCGGGAACCACCCCTGCTCGAGATCGACGAACGCAATCCCCGCCCCCTCCGAGTTCGCCTGCGTCCACGCCCAGCGGGCGTCGATCCCGACGGGAGCGGGGTCGAGATAGTCCTGATCGGCGGCGTAGTCGTCGTCCACCGGGTTGACGAGCGGATCGCTGGTGGACAGCTCGCGATAGGCGCGGTCCACTTCGGGCAGCGAGCTCAACCGCTTGATCACCTCTTCGATGCGATCCGGTGCGTGGCGCATGTCGATGCGCCAGTACGCCGTCATGCTGTGGAGCGGCGGAAAGTCGCTGGCCGCCGCCTTCCGCTCGAGCTCGCGGATCCGTTGAGCCCCCAGGCTGCGGATGCTGCGACGGCCGGCGAGATCGAAAGTCTGGAGCACTCCCGCGAGCCCCGCCAGCTGCAGCCGCCGCGCGACGTCGATGAGCGCATCGCCGTCGCCGGTGGCGAGCCCCTGACGAAGGCGGACGATCACGAACCCGCTGTGGATCGGACCGTCCTGTGGCACACGCTGAACGTTGGGTGGACGCACCTGCGTCCGGGCACCTTGGATGGGTGACATCTGTTCGTACATGTTCCCTCCTTGGCGGACGAGCGACGCCGCTTCTGGCTACCGGATGAACTTATCGGACAGGCAGCGTGATGGCGGAGTGAAGCGATCGAACGAAGAACAGTCGCCCATGCGTCCTCCTTGCTGGACCGCGCAGGGACCGTCGGGCGGCGGGCGATGACAGAACGTCAGGCCCGGCGTTCAGCGGTATGAGGCCAGGAAGTTTACTCCTTTTCGCGCGCGCATGCCAGCGATCTCGTCGCGCGGCGATGGGTAGTTACGACCCTGCGGCCTCGGATCACGACGCGCGCGAGACGCCGTCGAAGGCCCCGGGGTAGACGGTGATCTCCGGCTGGTCGTCCAGCGCACGATCCACGGCGACGACGTCGAAGCGGCACGGACGATCCGTCAGCTGATGCCGCGCGAGGTAGTCGATCGCGACGCGTGTCACCTGGCGTTGCTTCGCGGGCGTGACGCTCTCGGCCGCCCGACCGAACTCCCCCGTCGCCCGCGCGCGGACTTCCACGAACACCAGCGTCTCCCCGTCTTCGGCGATGATGTCAATCTCGCCCCGCTCGGTCGCGTAGCGGCGCTCGACGATGACGTAGCCCCGCGACACGAGCGCCGCGACGGCCAGTTCCTCTCCGACGAGCCCGAGCAGTTGCCGATGCAGCGTCACCGCACCGGCCGCAGCAAAGCCCGCGCCCGCGGCCGTCCCGTCTCACTCAGGTCCGGAACCGACGGCGATCGTGTGAGCGTCACGTCGATGATGGCGCCGCGGAACAACACCAGGTCCTCGCCGCGTTTCAGCACGCCGGCGACGATGCCGCTGACGACGCCTGCGACGACGCCGGCGCCGGCGATCGTCTCCGCGGAGCTGGTCCGCTTCGACACCAGGGCGGCGGTGACGTACCCCGCGGCCATGCCGATGACGATCTCTCCCTCGACGTCCGCCGGGAGGCGCCGCGGCGGCGACGGCGGGAGCGCGAAGATCGTGCCGCCGACGCGCAGCGCCGTGCCGTCGGGACGCGCGATCGAGACGATTTGTACGGCGAGCGCGCCGCGGCCGCGGATGCGGCCCGGCCGGACCGCGTCGACTACCACGCCGCGCGCCGGACTGCCGGCGGGAATGGTGATGCCGTCGATCGCGAACGCCTCGACGACGCGCATCGGCACGGGATCTCCGACCCGGGCAGTCATCGTCGTCACCGTCGTGTCGAGGTGGAAACGCGCGGTGACGTCCCGCGTCGCCGGCGGCGCGGCGGGCGTCAGCGCGGAAAACACCAGCGCGGCAAAGGTAGCGGACATCGTGCCTCCTGCGGGCTAAGGCGCAGTCCGCGAGACCGGAGGCTCAGCGTCGCGGATGGGGCGGCGATCGGGCGATCGGGTGATCGGGTGATCGGGGCTAGCGCACCACGGCGTGGGATTGCGCGATCTCGGTGAGCGACTCGTCGAACAGCCGGACGACGACGTCGGCCTGATCGGCGCTGAGAACCAGCGGCGGTGCGAAGCGGACGGCGTTGCGGCCGGCGCCGAGGATCAGCACGCCGCGGCGGAACATCGCCTGGACCAGCGCGTTGCGCTCTTCGACGGCGCGCTCCTTCGTCCTGCGATCGCGCACCAGCTCGACGCCGATCATCAGGCCCTTGCCGCGGACGTCGCCGATGATCGGGTGCCTGGCCTGCAGCTCGCGCAGCGCGCTCATCATCCGCGCGCCGATGGTGGCGGCGTTCTGCACGTACTGCTCGCGCAGCAGCTTGATCGTGACCAGCGCCGCGGCGCAGGCGACCGGATTGCCGCCGAACGTGCTCGCATGCGCCCCGGGCGGCCAGCTCATCACGTCCGCGCGGGCGGCGGTAATGCCGAGCGGCAGCCCTGACGCGATCCCCTTGGCGATGTTGACGACGTCCCCGGTGATGCCGAAGTGCTCCGCCGCGAACATCTTGCCGGTGCGCCCCATCCCCGACTGCACCTCGTCGACCACCAGCATCATGCCGTGCTGCCTGGTCAGCTCGCGCAGCCCCTGCAGGAACGCCGGCGGCGGCACGACGTAGCCGCCCTCGCCCTGGATCGGTTCGACGACCACGGCGGCGACTTCGTCGGGGGACGTCAGGTGCACCAGGATCTGATCGCGGATGAACGAGAGGGACGCCTCGGCGCACGCGTCCGCGCTGCCGTTGAAGCGATACACGTCGGGGTACGGCGCGTGATACACGCCCGGCATCAGCGGCCCGAAGCCGCGCCGCTGGACCGACTTGCTGGAGGTCAGCGCCAGCGCGCCGAGCGATCGTCCGTGGAACGATCCGAGGAACGCGATCACGTTCGGGCGCCTGGTGAAATAGCGCGACACCTTGATCGCGGCTTCGGTGGCTTCGGTGCCCGAATTGCCGAAGAACGTGCGCACCGGACCGTCGATCGGCACCAGTTTCGCGAGCTCTTCGGCCAGGCGCACCTGGGGCTCGTAATAGAAGTCCGTCCCCGACATGTGGATGAACTTCGCCGCCTGATCGGCGATGGCCTTCACGACCTCGGGGTGCGAGACGCCGGTCGAGTTGACGGCGATGCCGGCCGCGCAGTCGATGAAGACGTTGCCGTCGACGTCTTCGACCACCGCCCCGTTTCCCCGCGCGATGACGAGCGGATAGTCGCGGGTGTAGGACGGCGACACGAACGCCGCGTCGCGGTCGATGATCGCCTTGGCCTTCGGGCCGGGCAGCGGGGTCTTGATGTCGGGTGCGTTCATTTCCGTTTCCAGCGGGTGCCGCCGGGCGTGTCCTCGAGGACGATGCCGCGGGCGTCGAGGTCTTTCCTGATCTTATCGGCTTCGGCGAAGTTGCGCGCGCCGCGGGCGGCGCGGCGGGCCTGGATCAGGCGCTCGATCTCCTCCACCGGGACGGGGGGCCGCCGATCCTCCTCACGGCGGAGCGACAGCACGCCGAGCACCTTGTCGAAGCGATCGAACGCGGCGCGGATCGCGTCGGCGTCCCCCGATCGCAGCTCGTGCGCGTCGATCCGGGAATTCAGCGCCCGGAGCAGCTCGAAGATCACGCCGAGCCCGGCGGCGACGTTCAGGTCCGATCGCACGTGCTCGGCGAACGCGTCGGAGGTTTCCCGCAGGCGCGTCACCGTCTCGGGCTGGGCCTCGCCGGCGGGCAGCGCGTCGAGCCGCGCCAGGAAGTCGGTGAGCCGCTTGAGCGCTTCCTCGGCCTGCGCCATCGCGCTCCACGAGAACCTGAGCTGCTTGCGATAGTGCGTGCCGAGGTACAGGTAGCGCAGCGTCGAGCCGCGGAAGCCCTGCGCCTCGATGTCCTCGAGGTTGTAGACGTTGCCGAGCGACTTGGACATCTTCTCGGTACGTTCTTCTTCCTCGATCATCAGGTGCTCGACGTGCGTCCAGAAGCGCGAGAACTGCCGCCTGGTGGCCGCCTCCGCCTGCGCGATCTCGTTCTCGTGGTGCGGGAAGATCAGATCGACGCCGCCGCCGTGGATGTCGATCGGCAGCGGTCCGAGCAGCTCCTCCGCCATGGCCGAGCACTCGATGTGCCAGCCGGGACGGCCGGACGGCAGGTCGCACTCCCAGTGCGGCTCGCCGGGGCGCGCCCCTTTCCACAGCACGAAGTCGCGCGCGTCTTCCTTCTCGTACTTGTCCGAGTCGACCCGCGCGCCGCTCTTGATGCCGCTGTGATCGAGCCGCGCCAGCTTGCCGTATCCGGGGAACGTCGCGATCTTGAAGTAGATCGACCCGTCGCTCTCGTAGGTGTGGCCGTTGCGCTCGAGCGCCTTGATCATGCCGCACATCGCCGCGATGTGATCGGTGGCGCGGGGAGAGAACTCCACCGGCTCGAGCCCCATCGCCGCCGCGTCGCGCTCGAAGGCCTCGACGAACTGCTGCGTGTATTCGCGGAGCGGCTGTCCCGCCTTGACCGACTCGACGATCGTGCGGTCGTCGACGTCGGTGTAGTTGCGCACCTGGACGACTTGATAGCCCTCGAACTCGAGCGCGCGGCGCAGCACGTCGAGGGCGACGAAGGTGCGGAAGTTGCCGATGTGGCCGCGGGCGTAGACGGTCAGCCCGCACGCATACATGCGCACGCTGTTGCCCTGCGAAGGGGTGAACGGCTCTTCGCGCCGGGTCAGGGTGTTGTAGAGGCGCAAGTCTCAGTCCGGCTTCTTCTGGGCGCGGACGGCCACGTCGCCGTCCTGCGCCGACATCTCGATGGTGATGCTGGCGGCGGGCGACGTGCGGGCGACCTCCGCCATCGAGGCGGCCAGGCCGTCGGCAACCGATTTCGGATTGGCGTCCCCGGCGTGCTCGGCGAACTTCTGCGCCAGTTCGACGGCCACCGAGCGGAAGGGCGCAGCCGCGGGGATCGTGAGCCGCAGATCCACGCGGCGCGGCGACTCTGCCATCTCTCGATTCTATAGCGAAATCCGCCCGAACAGCCGCCGGGCGCTGCGGCAGTCGGCGTCGATCTGCGCGCGCAGCGCGTCCACGTCGGCGAAGGCGCGCTCGTCGCGCAGCCGCTGCACGAACGACAGCCGCAGGCGCGCCCCGTACAACTCGCGCGCCCCGTCGAGCAGGTGCGTCTCGACGCGGACGGTGCCGCTGCCGCCGAACGTCGGCCGCACGCCGATGTTCGTCACCGACGGATGCTCGATCCCCGACACCGCCGCGGTGGTCGCATAGACGCCGGCCGGCGGCAGCAGCTCGTTGCGGGTCTCGAGGTTCGCGGTGGGAAAGCCGATCTCGCGGCCGCGCGCGTCCCCGTGGACGACGGTGCCGTCGATGAAGTAATGATGGCCGAGGAGCGCGCCGGCTTCGTCGACGCGCCCTTCGCCGACCAGCCGGCGCACGCGGGTGCTGCTGACGACGAAGTCCTTGTAGCGGACGGCGTCGATCTTCTCGGCCCGGAAGCCGTAGCGGCCGCCGAGCCCGCGCAGCACGGTGAAGGTGCCGGTGCGATCGTGTCCGAACAGGAAGTTGGCGCCGACCCAGACCTCGACGACCTTCAGCCACTCGACCAGCACGGTGCGCACGAAGGTCTCGGGATCCCACTGCGACATCTCGCGCGTGAAGCGGACCACGGCAACTCCCTGCATGCCGGCGCGGCCCAGCGCTTCCAGCCGCTGTTCGGTGGTCATCAGCAGCGGCGGCGCCTTGTCCGGGCGGACGACGCGCGAGGGATGAGGGTCGAAGGTCATGGCGGCGGGCGTGCCGCCGCGTTCGCCGGCGCGGCGGCGCACGCGGTCGATGATCTTGGCGTGGCCGCGGTGCAGGCCGTCGAAGTTGCCCAGCGCCAGCACCGGACTGGGCCAGCGGGGCGGCGGGTCGTCGGGATAGTGCGCGATCACGGCAGTTCCAGCACGAGGCCGTCGTACGCGAGCGCCATACCCGGCGGCAGGCGCGCGTCGGTGGCGGCGTGCAGCAGATCGTGACACATGTGCGTGAAGAACGTGCGCGGCGCCGCGATCCGCGCGGCGGTGGCGACCGCCTCGTCGAGCGAAAAGTGGGTCGGGTGCGGGCGGAGGCGCAGGGCGTCGAGCACCACGACGTCGAGCCCCTGCAGCAGCGGCCAGGACCCGTCCGGGATGCGATTGCAGTCGGTGAGATAGGCGAAGCGATCGAAGCGGAACCCGAGGATCGGGCGTCTGCCGTGATCCAGCGGCACCGGCGCCGCGACGAGGTCCGCGATCGGCACCGGTCCGTCGATTTCCCGCAGGTCGAGCCGCGGGAGCCCGCCGCCTTTCGGCGTCGCCGGGTCGAACACGTAGCTGAACATGCGGCGGATGTCGGTGAGCGTCGCCGCGTCGCCGTAGCACGGCATCGCGCCGTCCATCAGCGCGTTGAAGCGCCGCACGTCGTCCATGCCGAGGATGTGATCGGCGTGCCCGTGCGTGAAGAGGATGGCGTCGACGCGGGTGATGCGGTGGCGGAGCGCCTGCGCCCGCAGATCCGGCCCGGCGTCGATCAGGACGCGCGCGCCGGCGGTCTCGACGAAGATCGAAGGACGGAGGCGCGTGTCGCGCGGGTCGGTCGACGTGCAGGTGGCGCAGCCGCATCCGATCATCGGCACGCCGTGCGACGTCCCGGTGCCGAGGAAAGTGATGCGCACGCGCTACGGGACGATGATGCGGCTCTGCCCGCCCTGCGCCTCGAGGTAGCGCCGCCGCAGTTCGAACAGCAGGTCGTCGATCAGCTTCTCTTCGTGCGGCGCGAGGTTGCCGGCGGTCTTCTCCTGCAGCATGCCCATCACGTCGATGAAGTGGCGGGCGGCGGGCAGATTCGGCTCGAGCGGCTGGCCGGTCTCGGGGTGCGGCAGATCGCCGAACTGGACCGCGATCATCGTCGCCAGCCAGAGGAGGAAATCGCTGAACGATGCGGCGGGCTCTTCGGGGTTCTCCACTTCGCGATGCTAGCATATCGGCGCGATGCCTTCCGACGCCGGCTCAGCCTTCCAGACGCTCGTCGACATCATGGTGCGGCTGCGCGGACCGCAGGGATGTCCGTGGGATCGCGAGCAGACGCTCGAGTCGCTGCGCGGCTTCCTGCTCGAAGAGACGCACGAAGTGCTCGACGCGATCGATCGCGGCGACACCGCCGCGCTCGAGGGAGAGATCGGCGATCTGATTTTCGAAGGGGTCTTCCTCGCGCAGATCTGCGCCGACGCCGGCCACTTCACGGTGGCGGACTCGCTCGGGCGGATCAACGCCAAGCTGATTCGCCGCCACCCGCACATCTTCGATCCCGGCGGCCGTCCGCTGGACACGCCCGGCCAGGTCCACCAGCAGTGGGAGCAGATCAAGGCGCGCGAGCAGGCGGACGCCGGCGAGCGCCGCGCGGTGCTGGGCGGCGTCCCCAAGGCGCTCCCGGCGCTGCTGCGCGCGTATGAGATCGGCACCCGCGTCGCCGCGGTGGGATTCGACTGGTCGCGCACGGCGGACGTGGTGGACAAGATCGAAGAGGAAGTCGCCGAGCTCCGCGCCGCCGTGCAGGCGGAGGGCGCGGCGCGCACCGAGGAGGAGATGGGGGATCTGCTCTTCTCGATCGCCAATCTCTCGCGCAAGCTGGGCATCGATCCCGAGTCGGCGCTGCGCAAGGCGAACGAGAAGTTCACCACCCGCTTCACCGCGCTGGAAGAGAGCTTGCACGCGCAGGGCCGCTCGGTCCACGACGCCACGCTCGAAGAGATGGAGCGGGAGTGGCAGGCGGTCAAGCGTACATAGCGTGACTGCGACGACCGACGGCCTTACGCTCCGGCACAAAGGCCACGAAGATCACCAAGGTCGCAAAGCATGTAAGGATGCTGCCCGCAGTCAGAGGGCAATCCGTTTGAACCCAGCGGGCATCAGGACATCGACGTTGAAGTTGAAGATGAAGCCGAGGCGGAGTCCCGTGGTCTTCAGGTAGGACGTGATCTGGCGGGAGTGAACGCTCGAGATGCCTTCCACCACTTTGCACTCGACGATCAAGACCCCTTCCACCAGCAGGTCGAGACGCTGTCCAGGAATCTGGTGTTCCTTGTAGGTCACGATGATCGCCTTTTCACGCTCGAACTTCATGCCGCGTTCGTCCAGTTCGAGGCACAGTGCCTCAACATAGATCGGCTCTTTGAAGCCGGGACCCAGTGCACGATGCACGGCGATCGCGCCGCCGATGACACGGCGCCCTACCCACTCGACCTGGGCTGGGATTTCATCGAAAGCCGCATCCGTCATAGTTTCTCCTTCCTCTTGGCTGCTTCCTGGCTTGGTGGCCTTTGTGGTCTTCGTGCCGGAGCGTCTGACGTCAGCGGCGGTTGGCAGTGACCGTCGCCCGCTTTCCGACCCACGTCCAAATCAGAACCTCGCGGCCGTCCGTCTCGACGACCACGGCGCCGTCCTCGGCGGTGCTGAACACCTCGGCGCCGGCGGATCGGTAGCGCTGCACGACCGCCGGCGCGGGATGGCCGAAGGGATTGCGGAGGCCGGCGCTGAAGATCACCGCCGCCGGGCGGAGCGCGTCCACGAACGCCGGCGAGCTGCTCCCGGCGCTGCCGTGATGCGGCGCCTTGACGATCGTGAGCGGCGCGCGATCGAGGCGGGCGATGACGCCGGGCTCGACGGCCCGGGTGATGTCGCCGGGCAGCAGGATCCCCACGTCGCCGAGCCGCAGGTGCAGCACGATCGAGTCGTCGTTGCGCACCGCGCGGCGCTCCCAGTCGGCGGCGGGCGGATTGAGAACCTGAATCCGCAGCGAACCGCAGCTCTGCGTTTGGCCGGCGCGGCGCTCGGTCCAGGGGACGCCGTACCGCCGCGCCAGCTCGCGCAGACGACGCATCGGCTCGTGCGGCGGAACCGGAATGCCATCCCAGACCTCCGACGGGCGGAGCGCGCGCACGATCGCGGGCGCGCCGCCGACGTGATCGGGATCGCCGTGCGTCAGCACCAGCGGGCCGCTGCGGATGACGCCGAAGGCCCAGGCGGCCGGCAGGGTGACGCGGCGGCCCACGTCGAACGACGAACCGGCGATGCCGCCGGCGTCGACGAACATCGGATCGCAGTCGGGCGGCAGGATGAGTGTCGCGTCCGCCTGCCCGACGTCGAGGAAAACGAGGCGGGTCCAGCCGGCTGGAGGCGACGGCGCGAGCACCGCGCGCGTCGCGGGACGGCCCGCAAGTATGAGCAGGCCGGAGAGCACGAGCGCCGCCGCCCCGGCGGCGCGGACCGCACGGCGTGAGCGCACGGCAAAGGCCGCCAGTCCCGCGTACCAGCCGGCGATCAGCCACCAGGCGGGCGGGGGCACGTCGCGCACCAGCCACGGCGCCGCGTCGACGAGTCGCGCGGAATGCAGCAGACCCGCCGCGGCCAGGTGCGCGACGAACCCGGCGACGGCCGCAAGCGTGCCCGAGACGAGCGCCCCGGCGACGGCGGCGAGCCCGGCGATCTGAATCACCGACATCAGCGGAATCGCGGCGAAGTTCAGCAGCAGCCCGGCAACGCTCACCCGGCCGAACAGCCGTGCACCCACCGGCGCCAGCGCCAGTTCCGCGCAGACCGTCGCGGCAAACAGCATCTTCGCCGCGTAGACGAGGCGCCCGGCCCACAGGCGCGGCCGCGAGACCGTCGCGTCACGCACCCGAGGCCCGGCGACGCGCGGCGCGCCGATCACGATGGCGAGCGTCGCGCCGAACGAGAGGACGAAGCCCGGATCGAGCAGCGTGAGCGGCGCGGCGGCGGCCGCCGTCGCCGCCGCGACACCAACCGCGTTCAAGGCGGCGCCCCGATGATCGCTGGCGCGTCCGGCGAGATAGACGCCGCCGGCGAGCGTCGCGCGCAGAACGGAGGGGGCGAGCCCGGCGGTGTAGCCGTAGAACGCGAGCAGCCCGATCGACGCGGCCGCGGTCGTGCGCGGCGGCAGGCGCGCGCCCCGGCCGAGCAGCACGAGCAGCGCGGTCAGGAGCGCGATGTTGCCGCCCGAGATCGCGATGACGTGGTACGTCCCGCCCTCCTGCAGACGCCGCTCGTCCTCGGGATCGAGGCCGCCGCGGTCGCCGATCAGAATGGCGGTCGCGACGCCCGACGAACGCGGGCTCCAGGAGCCGATCGCCCGCGCGCAGACGCCGCGGACGAACGCCCGCAGCGCCGCGGCCGCTTCACTGACCCGGCTTCCCCGCCGCTCCACCGTCACCAGCGCCGCGCTCTTCACCGATCCGAGCAGAACGATCCCCTCGCGAAGCAGGCGCTCGCGGTCGCTGGGCACGCCGGGGTTGCGGTAGTCGAGCGGCAGCCGCACCGCCGCCTGGACGGCGACCTGACGCCCGGCCCGCCAGTCGGCCGCTGCCGCCGGCGCCGTCGCTCCGGCCACGGTCAGGCGCAAACCTCCGTTTACACGCTGCCGGTCCACCTCGCGGACCAGCAGCAGGAGGCTGACGCCGAATCGCGAGATCCGCGCGTCTTCGCGCAGTACACCGCTCACGCGGACCGGACCGTCGCGTGGAAACTGCAGGAACCAGTCGAACAGGGAGGGATGCCGCGCCTCGTGAATGGCGATCGTCCCGAGCGCCGCGCCCGCGGCGGCGAACCCGGCCGCGGCGAACACCACGACCAGCAGCGCGCGACTCCGCCAGAGCGCGACGCCACAGGCCAGCCACGCGACCACGAGCGAGCCGACCACCTGCGCGCGCGGCAGCGCCAGCCCGGCGCCGGCAGCCACGCCGAGCACCAGAGGCACCGCAACCAGCAACGCGGGCGCAATCACGCCGGCGCCGCTGCAAGATCGGATCTGCCGCTACGACATCAACGCGTTCACTTCGTCCAGGGACGGCACGCTGGCCACCGCGCCGCGTCGGGTGCAGCTCAGAGCGGCGGCCGCACAGGCGAACTGCAGGATCCCTTCCGGCGCATCGCCGCGCAGCAGCGCGTAGATGAAGCCGGCGCGGAACACGTCCCCCGCCCCGGTCGTGTCGATGACGTCCACCGGAAACGCCGGTTGACGGATGAAGCGGTTCTCCACCAGCATGCCCGCGCCCCGCGCCCCCATCGTCGCGACCAGCATCCCCGGATGCCGCTGGCGCAGGATCCGCAGCGCGCGTTCGAGATCGCGCTCGCCGGTCAGATCGCCGGGCACGTGCTCCGCGAAAATCGGGACGGTGACGGCGTCGAGGATCGCCGGCGTCTTGGGGCGCGCCGCCTCGATGTCGCTGGTGACGTGGATCCTTGCCGCGATGCCCGCCTTCCCGGCCGCAATGGCGGCGTCGGGATCCACGTCGTCCACGTGAATGAGCCGCGTGCCCGCGGCGAGATCGGCGGGGAGATCGGCGGGCCGCAGCGCCATCTCGGCGGGCCGATCCCACAGCACGATGCGCTCCCCCTGGCCTGACGAGACCCGCTGGAGGCCGTGCGACGTCACCCCTTCGGCAACCAGGATCACCGCGAACGGGTTCGCCGCCGGCCGGTACACGGCGCGGCTCAGATCGATGCCGCGGGTGGTGAGCGCCTCGCGGATGAACTCGCCGTTCTGATCGGTGGAGACCGTGCCGACGTACGAGGTCCTGAGGCCGAGCGCCGCGCAGGCCGAGAGCGCCGTGGCGATCTGGCCGCCCGGCGATCGCTCGTGGCTCCCGATGCGCAGCTTCGAGAGCGGCCCGTCCGGCACCGGATACTCGGGGAGGCGATAGACGAAGTCGGTCGAATTCGCGCCGACGCCGACGACATCGAACGTGGGATTGCGGCTCAGAGGCGGCGGCTCAGGGCTTGTGGGTCATCGTCTGGTCCCGCGCGTCCGCATGGTATTCCTGGAGCGACCGGACGGTGAGGCCTTCGGTGTTGAGCGCGCGGATGGCGTAGACCGCCGCCGCCGCGCCGGTGAGCGTGGTGATGCACGGGACCTGCTGCATCATCGCCGTGCGCCGCACCAGCTTGTCGTCGAAGAACGACTCGCGCCCGAGCGGCGTGTTGATGACGAGCTGGATGCGGTTGTTCAGGAGCTCGTCGCCGACGTGGGGGCGTCCTTCGTTGACCTTGAACACGATCTCGGCGTCGATGCCGTGCGCGCGGAGGAAGTTGGCGGTGCCGCGCGTGGCGACCAGCGAGAACCCGAGCCCCTGCAGGTCGCGGGCGATCTGCACGACCGCCGGCTTGTCGTGATTGCTGACGCTGATGAACACGCATCCGCTCGACGGCAGCTTCACGCCCGCGCCGAGCTGCGCCTTGGCGAACGCGCTGCCGAACGTCATCGCCCCGCCCATGACCTCGCCGGTGGACTTCATCTCCGGCCCGAGGATGGTATCGACGCCGGGGAATCGGACGAACGGGAACACCGGGGTCTTGACGAAGACGCCGGAGACCTCGAGGTCCTCGGTGATGCCGAGCTGCGCCAGCGTGCGGCCGATCATCACCCGCGCCGCGACCTTCGCCAGCGGCACGCCGGTCGCCTTCGACAGGTACGGCACCGTCCGCGAGGCGCGCGGATTCACCTCGAGGACGTAGATGGTGTCCTCCTTGATCGCGAACTGCGTGTTCATCAGCCCGATGACGTTCAGCGCCCGGGCGATGCGGCGCGTGTAGTCGCGAATCTGGTCGAGGTGACGCTCGGCCACGCGGTACGGCGGGACGACGCAGGAGCTGTCGCCGGAATGGATGCCGGCTTCCTCGATGTGCTCCATGATGCCGCCGATCACGACGCTGCCCGTCGAATCGGCGACGGCGTCGACGTCCAGCTCCACCGCGTCTTCGAGGAACTTGTCGATGAGCACCGGCCGCTCCGGCGAGGCCTGCACCGCCGTCGTCATGTAGCGATCGAGCGCGGCCATGTCGTAGACGATCGCCATGGCGCGGCCGCCGAGCACGTAGGAGGGGCGCACCACCAGCGGGAATCCGATCTTGAGCGCGACGTCGCGCGCCTCGTCGGGAGACGTCGCGGTGCCGCTCGGCGCCTGCGGAATGCCGAGGTCCCAGAGCAGCTTCGAGAACCGCTCGCGATCCTCCGCCAGATCGATCGAGTCCGGCGACGTGCCGAGGATCCTGACGCCGGCGCGCTGCAGCGGCAGTGCCAGCTTCAGCGGCGTCTGTCCGCCGTACTGGACGACGACCGAGACGTCGCCGCCCCCCTCCCGCTCGCGCTCGATGATCGCCGAGACGTCTTCGAAGGTCAGCGGCTCGAAATACAACCGGTCCACGGTGTCGTAGTCGGTCGACACGGTCTCGGGGTTGCAGTTGATCATGACGGTCTCGAAGCCGTCTTCGCGCAGCGCGAACGCCGCGTGCACGCAGCAGTAGTCGAACTCGATCCCCTGGCCGATGCGGTTCGGCCCGCTGCCGAGGATCACCACCTTCTGCCGCGGCGTCGGGTCGGCCTCGCACTCCTTCTCGAACGTGCCGTAGAGATACGGCGTGAACGACTCGAACTCCGCGGCGCAGGTGTCGATCCGCTTGTAGGCCGGCTTGAGCCCCTGCTCGAGCCGCGCCGCGCGCACCGCCTCCTCGTCGGCGCCGAGCATGCTGCCGAGCTGCCAGTCGCCGAAGCCGGCGCGTTTCAGCGTCCGCATCAAGTCGGGCGAGATCCCCCGCAGCCCGACCAGCGCCGCCTGCGTGCGCAGCTCGACGAGCTGCTGGAACTGGGTCAGGAACCAGCGATCGATCTTCGTCAGGCGGTGGATCTCTTCCAGCGCCCAGCCGCGCTCGAAGGCGCGGAACACCGACCACATCCGCTGATCGTTGGGCACCGCCAGCGATCGCTGCAGCGCGCTGTCGTCGTCATCGGCCTCGACGTTCGCCATCGCGTTGATGCGGCCGCCGCTCCGGGCGAACAGCATGTTGCCGCGCCCGAGCTCGAGCGAGCGGAACGCCTTCATGAACGCTTCCTTGAACGTCCGGCCGATCGCCATCACCTCGCCGACCGACTTCATCTGCGTGGTCAGGGTGCGGTCCGCCCGCGGGAATTTCTCGAACGCCCACCGCGGCACCTTGACGACGATGTAGTCGATGGTCGGCTCGAACGAGGCGGGGGTCAGCCGCGTGATGTCGTTGGGGATCTCGTCGAGCGTGTAGCCCAGCGCCAGCTTCGCGGCGATCTTGGCGATCGGGAATCCGGTGGCCTTCGACGCCAGCGCCGAGGATCGCGAGACGCGCGGGTTCATCTCGATGACGACGATGCGGCCGTCGTCGGGATTGATGGCGAACTGGATGTTGGAGCCGCCGGTCTCGACGCCGACGCGCCGGATGATCCGCCGGCCGATGTCGCGCATCCGCTGGTACTCGCGGTCGGTGAGCGTCAACGCCGGCGCCACGGTGATGCTGTCGCCGGTGTGGACGCCCATGGGATCGACGTTCTCGATCGAACAGATCACCACGAAGTTGTCGGCCCGGTCGCGCATCACCTCGAGCTCGAACTCCTTCCAGCCGATCACCGACTCTTCGAGGAGCACTTCGTGGACGGGGCTCAGGCTGAGGCCGCGGTGGGCGATCTCCTTGAACTCTTCGATGTTGTAGGCGATGCCGCCGCCGACGCCGCCGAGGGTGAACGACGGCCGGATGATGATCGGAAAGCCGATCGGCTCGATCGCGGCGAGCGCCTCGTCCATCGACCGGACGTAGCGGCTGTTGGGCGTGGCGACGCCGATCTCCGTCATCGCGTCGCGGAACAGCAGCCGGTCCTCGGCGACCTTGATGGCCTCGAGCGAGGCGCCGATCAGTTCGACGTCGTACTTCGCCAGCACGCCGCGCTCGCCGAGCTGCACCGCGAGGTTCAGCGCGGTCTGCCCGCCGACGGTCGGCAGCAGGGCATCCGGCTTCTCGCGCGCGATCACCGACTCGAGCATCTCGACGGTCAGCGGCTCGACGTAGGTGCGATCCGCGATCTCGGGATCGGTCATGATCGTCGCCGGATTGCTGTTGACGAGCACGACCTCGAGCCCCTCGGCCTTCAGCGCCTTGCACGCCTGGGTGCCGGAGTAGTCGAACTCGCACGCCTGGCCGATGACGATCGGGCCCGAGCCGATGACGAGAATGCGCTTGAGATCAGTCCGCTTCGGCATCTCTGGAATTTGGAAATTTGGAAATCTGGAAATCTGGAAATCTGGAAATCGGCGAATCTGGTCGAGATTTCCAAATTCCCAAATTCCCAAATTTCCAAATTCCCAGCTTATCCAACCCGCTTCTCCATCTCTTCGACAAACTGATTGAACAGGTAGTCCGCGTCGTGCGGGCCCGGCGCCGCCTCGGGGTGGTACTGCACGCAGAACACCGGCTGCTTCGTGCTGCGCAGCCCCTCGACGGTGCCGTCGTACAGATTGAGGTGGGTCACCTTCACGTCCGGCGGCAGCGAGTCAGGATCGACGGCGAAGCCGTGGTTCTGCGAGGTGATCTCGACCTTGCCGGTCTCCAGCTCTTTCACCGGGTGGTTGGCGCCGCGGTGGCCGAACTTCAGCTTGTAGGTCTCGCCGCCCATCGCCAGCGACAGGATCTGGTGGCCCAGGCAGATGCCGAAGGTCGGCACGTCGGCGTCGATCAGCTTGCGGGCGTTGGCGATCGCGTACGACAGCACTGCCGGATCCCCGGGGCCGTTGCTGAGAAACACGCCGTCGGGCCCGGCGGCGAGAAGCTCGGAGGCCGGCGCGGTCGCCGGGAACACGCGGACGTCGCACCCGTAGGCGGTGAAGCGGCGCAGGATGTTCCACTTCATGCCGTAGTCGTAGGCGGCGACGCGGAGGTTGCGGCGCGCGCGCCGGCGCGGCGCCGGCGCGAACTCGTCGGCCGGCGAGGTCGCCGGCTCCCAGTCGAACGGGCGGGCGCAGGTGACGCCGAGCACCAGGTCGGATCCTTCCATCGACGGCAGCGTCTGCGCGCGCTCGACCAGCGCGCGCGGATCGACGTCGCCGGTGGCGATGATCCCGCGCATCACGCCGGCGGATCGCAGCACGCGGGTCAGCGCGCGCGTGTCGATGTCGGAGACGGCGACGATGTCGTTGCGCACCAGGTAGTCGCGCAGCGTGCCGTCGGCGCGCCAGTTGCTCGCGACCGGCGATTCCTCGCGGACGATGAAGCCGGCGACCTGCGTGCCGCGCGACTCCGGGTCCTGGTCGGCGATCCCGTAGTTGCCGATCTCCGGCGCCGTCATCGCGACGATCTGTCCGGCGTACGACGGGTCGGTCAGGATCTCCTGATAGCCCGTCATGCTCGTGTTGAACACGACTTCGCCGCCGGTTTCACCCGGGGCGCCGGCGGAATCCCCTTGGTACCACGTGCCGTTCTCGAGAGCGAGCGTAGCTTTCATCTTCTACTGGCGATCCTCCAGCGAGCCGGTCACGCGCGCGGTCTCCCCCGCGACGACGCGCGTCGACGCCGTCCACGTGCGCTTCCCTTCCAGTTCGAGCCGCACGACGTGCGCCCCGATCGGCACCTCGGGCAGGCTCAGCGGCGTCTGGCCGACGTTGCGGCCGTCGAGAAACACCGCGGCGCCGCGCGGGCGCGAATCGACGTAGAGCGATCCGGTGAACGCGTTGGCGGGGCGCGTCGCGGCGCGCCCGCCGGCGGGCGGCACCGGCGCCGGCCGCGCCGGGGTACGGGCCGCGGCGGGCGGTGCCGCGGGACGCTCGAGCCGGGCCCGGACTTCCTGCTCCGCGTCGCGCGCGTGGAGCGTCACTTCGTGGCGCGACACTTCGTAACCGGGCAGCACGACGCGAATCACGTAGCGGCCGAACGGCAGGCTGTCGAGCGTCAACGGCGTCCGCCCGCGCCAGTCGCCATTCAGCGTCACGCCGGCGCGGTTCGGGGTCGAACTGACGACCAGCCGCCCTCGCGTGGCCGCCGGCGTTGCCGGTGGTCGCGCCGCCGGGCGCGCCACGGCGGCACCGCCCGCCGCGCTGGGAACCGGCGGCGGCGACGCCGGCAGCGCGCCGGTTGACGGCGGGGCCGTCGATCCCTGCGGTGCGGTCGAGGCCGGCGGCGACACCTTCTGTTCGCTGTACTGTCCCGGCTGCCGCGGCGTCGCCGCGCCGCCCGACGCCGCCGGATTCACCGGCGCGGTCGCCGTGTTCTCGGCGACGATGGCGGCATCGCGACTGCGGCTGCCGACGAAGTGGCCGATCCCGAATCCCATCAACAGCCCGACGACGACGCCGAGCGCGACCGGCAGGATGCGGAGCCGCGAGCGTTCCGCATCCTCGCGGAGGATCTCCGGCTCGGCCCCGGCGGCGCCGAACATCGGCGGCTGCGGCGCAATCGGCAGCGGCGCGACCGTCTCGTGCACCGCCTCCAGCGGCCTGCGGCTCTCTGCCTGCGCCGTCTGCTCCTCGACGAACTCGTCGGCGAACCGCGCCTCGGCGATCGGTTCGCCGTGCGATTCATGCAGCCCGCGCTCCGGCTCCTCGTCGCGGACGCGCACGTCGATCCGATCGTCGTGACCGCCGAACAGCGTGCCGGACGCTCCCGAGGTCGCCAGCGGCGCCGCGGCGGCGGCACGATCGTCGAGCGCACGCTGAACAGGATCGAGGTCCTTCTCGATCTCGAACTCGCCTGCCGTCGGCTCCGCCTGCGGCGGCGGGGCGGCGGGCGGGGGCGCGGGTGGCGGCGGGGACGGCGGCACAGCAACGGGTGCAGCGTGTGCCGCGGGCTTCGGCGGTTCCGGCGCCGGGACGGCGACCGGCGGCGGCGCCATTTTCGCGGCCGTCGGGGCGGCCGCGGGCACGCCCTCGCCTCGTCCCGCCGCCTCGAGCGCCGACACGAAGCCGAGTGCGGTCGCGAAGCGCTTCGAGGGATCGTCGTCCATCGCGCGCGCCAGCACGGCGTGCAGCGCGGCGCTGTGCGCCCCTTCCGGCAGCGCCCCGATCCTGTCGCCGGTTCCCGAGGGGCGCCGTCCGGTCAGCAATTCGAACGCGATCGCGGCGAGTGAAAAGATGTCGGCGGGCGTGCTCCAGGCGGCGCCGTCGATCCGTTCCGGCGCCGCGTACGGCCGGCGCACCGGCGCGCGGATGCCGACGCGCTCCAGCGCTTCGACGACGCCGAAGCCGGTGGCGCGCGCTTCGTCGGGCGTGACGAAGATGTCACGCGGATGCAGCGCGCCGTGGCCGACGCCCGCCGCCCGGGCGAAGTCGATCGCGCCGGCCAGCTGCGTGACGAACGGCAGCGCCTTGTCGAGCGGCGCCGGCGCATAGTGGCGCATCGCCACGTCGAGCGACTCGGCGGCGACGTACTCGTCCGCGCGATAGGCCAGCGTGCCTTCCATCCCGGCGGCGACCGGTTCGACGATCGAGGGATGGAAGAGCGAGGCCTGCGTCGCGCGCCCGAGCGCGTCCGCCAGCGCCTGCGCCTGTTCGGGGACGATGTCGAGGCG
Source organism: Vicinamibacterales bacterium (assembly GCA_035699745.1). Classification (NCBI taxonomy): domain Bacteria; kingdom Pseudomonadati; phylum Acidobacteriota; class Vicinamibacteria; order Vicinamibacterales; species Vicinamibacterales bacterium. Next base: position 4,042 of record DASSPH010000093.1, on the reverse strand, counting down.
GAAGACCTTGACCGCGACGAGCCGATCGCGGGACGGTTCGTAGGTGCGGAACACTGGACCGAGCGCGCCGATGCCGATCTGATGCAGCACCCGGAAGGGGCCGAACGCGGGCGGCGGCGAGAATGCGCTTGGGTCCTCTCTGGTCAGCGGATCGAACTCCTCGGGCGGATCGTCAGAATGTAGCACGGATTCCGGGATCCCCGGTCCGTGTTCGCGCGTCCTTACCGGCGTGACATGCCGCGCCGCCTTGACAGGTTTCCAACCGCTCTGAGAGAGTACGACTCCGTGTCTGCCGAGCCGTCCTCTTCCGCGGCCGCACCGTCAGCCGGCCGCATCGCGGCGACCGGCGTGGACGTACGCCGGTTCCCCTGGATCCGGCGGCTTGCCGGCGACTACGCCTACGACTTCACCAAAGTAGAGGATCTCTACGCGGGCAATCCGCTCGACGCCGCGGCGTGGCGCCAGGCGGTCGCCCGCGCGCAGCAGCATCCGCGCGACCGTGCCCGCCTGGTCGAGCTGCTGCAGGCTCAGCAGGACCACCGGAGCGCTCCCCCCGCCTCGCGTGAGGCGGCCGCGCGGCTCGCCGATCCGCAATCGGTCGCCGTCGTCACCGGCCAGCAGGCCGGCGTGTTCGGCGGCCCGATGTACACGCTGTTGAAAGCGATCACGGCGCTGCAGCTGGCGCGGCGCACCGAGCGCGAACAGAACGTGCCCGCGATCGCCGTGTTCTGGGTCGAAGCCGAGGATCACGACTGGGAGGAGGTCCGAAGCTGTACGGTGCTCGACGCCGAGTTCCAGCCGCGCCGGGTGACGCTGGCGGATCTGGAAGGGGCCGGGGAGCTGCCGGTCGCCAAGCTCCAGTTGGACGCCCGCGTCGAGCATGCCATCGCAGAGTTGGGGGACGTGCTCCAGAAAACGGAGTTCACCGACGACGTCCTCGACGCCATCCGCCACGCGTGGCATCCCGGCCGCGGCCTGGCCTGCGCGTTCGCGACGTGGATCGAGCACCTGCTCGGCCCGTACGGACTCGTGGTGTTCGAGTCGGCGGATCCGGCGGCGAAGCCGCTCGTCGCCGACGTGTTCGCGCGCGAGCTGCTGGCGCCCGGGCGCAGCGCCGCGCTGGCCGCGCAGGCGGGCGACACGCTCGCGTCCCGCGGCCACGAGCCCCAGGTCGTGCCGCAACCCGACAGCGTGTCGCTCTTCAGCCTCGACCCGGTCCGCCGCTCGATCCGGCGGCACGGCGAGCACCTCGACATCGGCGAGATCAGGCACTCGAGCGCGGCGCTCGCGAACGAAGCGAAGTCGCGTCCGTCGGCCTTCAGTCCGAACGTGCTGCTGCGTCCGGTCGTGCAGGACACGCTGTTCCCCACGATCTGTTACGTCGCCGGCCCCAGCGAGCTGGCGTATCTCGGCCAGCTGCGCGGCGTCTACGAGCAGTTCGGCGTCCCGATGCCATTGATGTATCCGCGCGCCACCGCCACGCTGCTCGATTCCGGCGCGGCGCGATTCCTCGGCAAGTACGGAATCCCGTTCGAGGAGCTGCGCACGCCGGACGAGTCGGCGCTGAACCGGCTGCTCGAAGGGCAGCTGCCGGCTTCGGTCGAGCAGTCGCTGCGCGACGCCGCCGCTGCGATGCAGCAGGCGATGGCGCGCGTGATCGAAGCGCTCCCCGCGCTCGACGCGACGCTCGCCGGCGCCGCGAGGACCACGCTCGGCAGGATGGAGCACGAGCTGAAGTCGCTGCACTCCAAGGTGATTCACGCCGCCAAGAAACGCGATGAAACGCTCCGCCGCCAGTTTCAGCGCGCGCAGGCCCAGGCGTTCCCCCACGGCCACCCGCAGGAACGCGAGCTCGGCGTCGTCTACTTCCTGAACAAGTACGGCCCCGGCCTGGTCGAGATTCTGCTCGACGAATTGCCGATCGACATGGGCCAGCACTGGCTAGTGACGCTGTAGACGGAGCGGCGGCAGCTTCGCAGCAAGGCACAAAAAGGCACGCCAAAGACCTGGGGTTTCGTGCCTTTGTGCCTTCATGCCTTCACTGCGAAGCAACCGTGGGTCGTGTGGAAGGCGCTTAGAGGGCAGCGGCAGCGGAGCGGAGCTTGCCGCTCGCGGTCGAGAGCCGCTCTCTCGCTTCAGTGAGCCACCGTTCGTCGTTCGCCAGCGCCTGCTTCGACACTGCCAGCGCCCGCGCGGTCTCGGATGGCGACGGGCCGCCGTGGGTCTTGCGGATCGCGACGAAGTGCGTGGGGCTGAGGATCTCCGCGAGCTGCGCGTCGGTGTAGATCACCTCTTTCCCGCAGATCGCCGTCGACGCCTCACGCAGAACATCGGCGAGCGACGCCCCCGGCGCCGCGGTGGCGCCGGCGATCAGCTGCGCCGCGACGCCGTGGGCCGCCTTGAACGGCAGCTGGTGATCGCGCACCAGCGTGTCGGCGAGCTCGGTGATCGTGATCCAGTGCGCGCCGGCCCGCGCCGCGAGCCTCTCCACGTCGAACTCGGCGTCCGCCATCGCCGCCGCGACCAGTGAAATCGCGCGCGTCGCGTCCTTGAACATCTGCGCGACGAGCGGCTGCAGATCGTCTTCGGTGTCGACGATGTCGCCGAACGGCGTGTTGTGCGCGGCAACGATCACCCCCGCCGCCTGCCCCACCGCCTTGCTGCCGATCGCGCGGGCATGCTCCAGCGCCACCGGGTTCCGCTTCTGCGGCATGATGCTGCTCCCCTGCACGAAGCCGTCGGCGAGCCGCAGGTAGCCGAACTCCATCGTGCACCACAGCAGCAGATCCTGGACGACGCGGCCGAGGCCGACGAGCAGGACCGACGTGGCGCTGACGCTCTCGAGCAGGTAGTCGACGGTCGCGATGCTGCCGTAGGTGTTCACCGTCGGGGCGTCGAACCCGAGCAGCTCGGTGGTGCGCGCCCGATCGATCGGGAACCCGGTGCCGGTAATCGCGCAGGCGCCGAGCGGATTCTGATTGGTACTGCGATACGCCGCCTGCAGCCGCACGGTGTCGCGCTCCAGCTGCTCGATGACCGCCTGCAGGTAGTGCGCCATCGTCGTCGGCTGCGCCGGCTGCGTATGCGTATGCGCCGCGAACACCGCGTCGCGATAGCGCTCGGCGAGCGGCATCAGCGCCCGGCGCAGCGCCAGCGTGCTCTCGATCACGCCGAGAATCCATCGCCGCTGCTGCATCCGGTACATCGTCATGTCGATGTCGTTGCGCGAGCGCGCGGTGTGGAGCCGCCCGGACGCATCGTCGCCGCAGCCGCGGGAGACGAGCCGATCGACGTAGAAGAAGAGATCCTCGTACGACCCGTCGTAGCTGATCCCGCGGACCGCGTCGACGTCAATCGCGTCGAGCGACCGGCGGATCGCCCCCGCGTCGGCGCGGGTGACGATGCCCTGCTCGGCGAGCATCACCAGATGCGCGTAGTTGATCGCCATCAACGGATCGAGGAACTGGGCCTTGGCGTCTTCGAAGTTCTCGTTGAGGACGATGCGAACGTATTCGGGGGAAAACCGCACAGTGGAATTCTATCGTCATCGGGCGATCGAGTGAGGGCCGATCACCCGATCACCCGATCACCCGACCACCCGATCACCCGACCACCCGACCACCCGATCACCCGATCACCCGATCACCCGATCACCAGATGTACTTGATCCCGATCTGCATCGTGCGCTGGTCGTAGCCGCTCTTGCCGGCGTCGGGATAGTCGCGGCCGTCGAGGAGCAGCGGAGACTCCGGGTTGCCGAGGGCGTCGGTGCGGATCACCCGGTTGACGCCCGAGACGTTCTCGGCGTTGAACAGGTTCTTGGCCTCGAAGAACAGCTCCGCGCGCTGGCCGGCGACGACCGGGATGAAGCGCGAGTAGCGCAGGTCCAGGTTGATCACGCGTCCGAGCCGGCCGGCGTTGCGCTCGAGGCCGAGCGGACGATCGTTGAGCACGCCGTCGCCGTTCAGGTCCAGCGTCGAACGGATGTTGAACGGCAGCCCGCTGTTCGCCTGCAGGATGATCCCGAGCTGGTTGTTGTTCC